>NZ_LJJB01000013.1:1457730-1661471 GCF_001420695.1 Brevibacillus choshinensis
AACGATTATCTCTGAAATTGGTGAGATAGAGCGGTTTAATCACCCTAAAAAACTTGTTGCCTTTGCCGGAATCGATCCCAGCGTGCATTCTTCTGGCAAGTTCACTGCAACAATTAATCGAATCACGAAAAGAGGTTCCAGCAGGCTGCGACATGCCTTATATATGGCTGTCCTATGCGGTATCAGGAGTTCACGCAATAAGAAACTAAAAGAGTTTTATGACAGAAAACGCGATGAAGGAAAGCCATTTAAAGTCACGGTCGTTGCTTGTGCGAACAAACTGATCCACTGGATTTTTACCCTCTTAAAGCGTAAAGAAACTTTCCTTGATCTTGCTTAATACCAATAAGCAACAATAGAGATAAATCCTTCCATCATTGCGACGGATGGTTATTTGCCATGCTCAATTTCAGTATAACAATTAAACATAAACACGTTTAATGAAAAATGTTGACATCCTATTAGCTGGTTTAGCTTAACAAGGCTGTCGAATTATTACCGGTAGCCTCGTTTGTGTTTGTTCCGTTATCTGATACCCTATAGCTTAATACGTAACCCTTTACATTCTATATTTGGTTCTACATTTCAAAGGATTATTTCCAAATAATTAAGAATATAAGTAATAAAATCAAAAAAATTGGAGAGCGATAACATGATTCATGATATTAAGGAATATGTAAATTATTTAGATGGTGTTCATAAACGAACGATGCAATATGTTAAAGCAATACCTAATGAACTCTTAGACTGGAAGCCCTCTGAAGATAAATTTTCTACAGGTGATTTATTGCGGCATATCGCATCATCTCGATTGATGTTTCTTGGTATATTTGAACATGGTTCGTGGACCTACACTGGACATGATACTGATAAAGGGGCCTCTCTTGAGGATATTTCAAAATATTTAGAGGCATGTCAGATTAAACTAACAGAGGGTCTATTAAAAGTTGGCAACGATAAGTTGACAAAAAGGGTTTTAACAATGCATGGTCATGAAGTTAGTGAGTGGAGAATACTTATGGCAATTCCGGAACATGAAATCCATCATCGTGGACAAATCTCTACATATTTACAAATGAACAAAATTGAGCCACCTCAAATTTTTGGATTAAAAATTGAGCAAGTCAAAAAATTATAATTTTTATGAAGGTGCTGTGGTCATCATCATCCAAAGCTATTTTGTCGTGTTACACTAAACTGCCCGTTACTTTAACAGACAAAAACGGATGCCGCCGCAGCACCCGTTGTATTACGCTATCGATACCCGTTAGCGGAATTGAAAGATCTATGCCTTTATCTGGCTTAGAATTAACGGTACAGATTATCTGCATCCTTTTTACCCACTGATTTGCCCGGAGCTACACGTCCTCAGACTCTAAATTATTGCGGTCGCCCCTCCTTGAATACGCCTCGATAGAGGTTTTCTTATGGAGTGGCTTTGGCGCGAATAAGATTGAGTCCCATCCCGATGAAAATGATCCCAGTCAGTTTATTCAGTAGGGTGGAAACTCTCGGGTTTTTGCGGAGCTTATCTGTTGCCAAGGACGAACAGATAGCCAAAAGCATGCACCAGACTCCACCAGTTAGCGTAAAGGTCAGTCCCAAAATAACAAAAGGCAAAGCTCCACTGTGAGAGGTACTTACAAACTGTGGCAGGAAGGCAATGAAGAATAAAGCGACCTTGGGATTAGTCAAGCTGGTCAAGATTCCTTGCACATAGATTTTTCCATATTTTCGTTCCGAGGATACGCTAGCAAGCTGGTCGAGCGCTGCAGTTTTTGCCATGATCATCTTGATGCCTAAATAGACCAAGTAAATGATCCCAACTATCTTGACTAACTGAAAAAGCAACACAGATTTCGTCAAGATGACGGATAAGCCAAATGCCGCCAGTAACGTGTGAATGACCGAACCCGTGAGAATGCCGCAGACCGACAGGATTCCCGAGCGTCTGCCCTGAGAGATGCTTCTGGAAAGAATGTACATCGTGTCTGTCCCCGGAATGAGATTTAAAAGGATACCAGTGAGCAAAAACACTTCAAAATTGACTATCCCATACATGACTTCACCCTCTTCAGGTCGTATTTAACAAAGAATTGAGTATAGCTCTTTATTTGAGCAAGTTCAATACAAATCAAATAAAAAACTTCCGCCAGTCTTTGCAAACCAACGAAAGTTCTTTTTGCTTTTATGAAGTTGCCTGGGAAGCCTCGATCCAGCCTTCTTTTCCGTCAAATTGGATTTGGCACCAGCCGTTCAGATCCGTGATTACCTGGATGACTGGATGTACTGAATGAAAAGATGGCGATCATCCCGCCAGAATCTTCGATGAATCTGTAGTGGAAAGGTAAATTTCTGTTATTCCCCACGTTTTCTGAGGTCTTTTCATTTTATTTATCGACTTGTTTATGTGCCCCTGTCTTATTACACTATCCTGCCAGTTAGTTTAACGTCGCCGCCAGTCTACAACTTTAATTTCTAGTCTATTACTTTATTTCCTCGGAACAGTATCGCCAATTATCGCTTCAAATGATCGATCGTCATCACCTCAGCTGGTTTCTTCGGTGGCGGCTTGTGGTGACGTTTGACCTATTCCAAGTGCTCCGCAAGCTGATCGTTTCATTCTCTTTCTTTTTTTGAACTCTAATAGGTCTCGTATCTTTTCCATGGCTTGTCCTCCTTTCAGGAAAAATAAAAAGGACGCCAGGACACACCCTTCCATAGGTGTGCAACTGACGTCTTCCCGTTTCTCGGTATCAGGCTACTTTTTAATTTTTGATCTCCTATTAACTACGATATAAAAAGTGATGAACGACAACGCTCCAAAAAATTGTGGAAGATACACAAACCATTGGTATATCGTTAGTGGAGTAGTTGATTGATTCGCGTAGTAAAATCCTATCAAAGTGAAGACAAGCATTAAACTAGCTGCTGTAATACCGATACCAAATCTTAATTTGGACATTAAAACAACTCACTCTCAAGTGAAGGCAGTCAACATACTCCTCTAGGAGTGGGTTATAGATTTGTTCTCCTTCGCCTTGGCACATTGGACACAACACACATTTCACACGAACCACGTTCAGCTACCGTGCGAGGTTCCTGGTTATCAGACCAATGCTTAAAACCACGCCATTCGTTTGCCAATTCCCCGAGCTCCACTTGTAGGGCAAGAATCTTGTTTTGTAGTAGGTCCTGCCCCTCCAACCCCTTCTTCTTGATAATGTATTTATCAAGCTGCCTCTGCTTTTCGAAAAATGCTTTCAGATTCATCCTGATTCCCCCTTATCAAACGTAATGTTGTGTTAAATCTTCCTTCGCTATCTTTGAAATCTTCAAGGATCTCAACTGAAAATCTGATACTTTTTATTTGATGCTCGATTCTCGTGACATCTTTCGGAGGTAAGTCTCGTTGTCCCAAAAGCTTTTCGAGTCTTGTTCTTTCCTCCCATAAAACAAGGAGTGCGTGCTCGACTTGTGCCATGCCTTCTCCCTCTTAACAAATCGTGTGGTTTGTTTAACCATTAAATGAAACCTTTTTACTTCTAAATCGTCTCACTATTGTGCGCTTGCTGTACCTAGACACTCAAAAAGTGATGGAGGACTGCATGGAGAAGAAGATAAGCATTGTTCTAGGTTTTCTTACAGGTGTTTTTCTGGTTAACTGGAATTTTGATATTAGTTTCCTGGATGATTTGGGAATCAACGCTTACTACATAATTATTGCCATTAGATGGATTGGTTTTTTAGGAGCTCTGCTCTGTGCATTAACATTACTCTTTGATGCGTTGAAGGCAATTCGCTCTAGTTAGCAATAAGGATGCTGCTGCACTCTTTTTTTTTCTTATCACGATTACCGTTGTGTTAAGATATCGTTTCTAATGCGGCCAAGCAGATTGTTTTTTCTTCACTTTGCTTTATGCTAATTTTGATGTTGATGAGAGGTGATGAATCATGAAGGTACACAATTGTCCTTCGTGTAATACCTACAGTAAAGAATGTATAATCGTCATCCAGAATGCGCCGCATCTTTCGGAAGAGAGTCTAAAGTGCAGTATCTGTTCCTGGAGCGGAAAGTGGTCGGACATGGAAGTAAAAGAGTATGACATCCCATTCAACGAAGGGATTACCGACTATCATGTACTTCATTCAGATAAAGATAGAATTACATATACGGGAGGTCTTTGCCCTCATTGTGGGGGAGATGATCCTTTATGCTGGTGCCAAACAATCTCGGTACTTGGAGCATCCTGCCCGTTAGATTACTGACGTATTGTCAGTCTACGACTGTAATTTCAGTGAACAATATTCCTTCTCGCTTTCTTCCTCAATAGGTGGGATTAGACATTCAACACATTGCCCAACCTGGAAAACTGCTTCTTTGCTGCAATATTTACATAGCCTCCGTTTTCTTCCCTAACTATTTAGTAAAATTAGACTTGTGACCGCTTACGTATTCTAGTCAAAGAACCAAAAATCAAAAATTGTGGTGATGCCCTTGTCCACTACGTCACTTCCTGCATATTTTGGTACAAGGAGGTGACGTAACATGGCAACACAGCCTATTACAATCGGAGCAAATAGCATTGCACAGATCGGAGACCGATTTTTTCTAATTGTTGAAGTAGAAGCAAAGGCGCCTGGTGTTGAGATTGACCCCGTTTTTGCCGTTCGTACAACGCCCCAACAAGCGAGGGCGCTCATTAATGCAGGGGTAATGCGTACTATTATTCAGAACACACGACCGCGATCTCGTCCTGGATTGAAAGTTGAATTTAAAGGTGTACTGTTCGCTAATGGTCGGTTTTTCTCAGTCTTCGACGTTGAAAACTCAACCGATATTTCAGTACTTGTAAGAATCAGCCGTGAACGAGCGCAAAGACTTATCCGAAATGGAGCTCGGAGAATTAAAGTTATTAGAAGACCTTTCTAAATAATTCGGTTGGATTCTTTCAGAAATGGTTACCCTGCGGAGAAGGTCGCTGCTGCAGGGTTTTCTTTTTACACATTGAGGATACCACCACCCCATTTTATGGTAATATTTACACATAATAACGGAGGTGTGCTTGTTGAAAGAGAATCCTAACCTCGATCGTTTCCATGAAGATCCACCAACTCACCCATTCAACAGTGTAATTTATCACTATCAAAAGATTGCGGGTATGTCCTTTAGACTTATTAATACTAAAAAACTGTCGAAGCCAATTAGATGGTTTGGATTTTTTGTTATTGCTTGTATTCTTGCAGGTGTATCAATGTTGTTCGCAAAATTGGTCTTACAATTTTTCAAATGAGCATTTATCAAATTGAGCTTGTGTTAAATACGTTCGTTTCCCCATAATCCTGCCCAATAGCATAACGAGGCTGCCGGATCATCTCCAGCAGCCTCTGATGTTTTTGATAAGCTATCGAACCCGTTAGCTCAATGACGTAATGTCAGTCAAATAATCTGTCCAAAACATTATTTTCATAGTCTAACACTATATTTTTCGAGTCTGATACTTTATTTTCAATAGCAAACTGGCGGCAATAGTACTTTGCGCCAGTTTGCCATCAATTTGTACGAAGCCTTCTGAGCCTTTTAAAAAACCAGCTTTTTCAGCTATCAAAAGGTTGAGGCATTCCATTGGAAAAAGCCGGTTGACTCATTGAGTCAACTGGCTTTCTTGCTGGCAGACATTCTTTTTCTACTTTATCTCTATCGTAATCTCCGGCATGGTCACTTTTTTGTTTTCCCTGGTGCCCACAGGCGTTTCTTTTTTCTCTTTTCCGTTCTCATCAAAAGAAACCCCGCCTTTATTTTCCGAGATGTAGATGATTGGCGTAATCGTAAGCTTCGAGGCTTTCTCCTCCAACTTTCTGAAGGTCATGCTCCAGTTCATGATCCCCGTAGAGGCATCGCCATGTCCCCCATTATCCTCGCCCTCATACACATTGCCCAAATCATCTTTGACAATCAGATGGGCACTTACATCCTGCAAACGCTCCCGGTATTCATCGGGTACTTGCTGTGTATAGTCCGTTACGAATGACATCGGGGTTAGCTTTATTTTGTCAATCGTTACAACGTAGCCGTCTTTCTCAGTACGTTTGTGAACAAGCTTTACATCGCTTTCCACAGTTTGCAGCGTAAAGGCAAACGACCATTTTCCGTTGATCTTTTCATGCTGATTGTTTTCGATCTTTAGGATGTCGTTGATCGTCAGCTGGCACTCTACCTGTTCCATGTCCCCAGCAATACTGTAGTTTGCTTGACCGACGTAAGTGTTCGGCGCTACTTTCTCCACATGATCGCTTCCCGCCAGTCCGCCGGTATAGTTTTGAATACGCAAGGAAGGCCCTACACCGATTAACGGCGATTCCCCGAGATCTTGAGGAGACTTTACTTCGTAGGTATAGGAAATGGTTTTGCCATCGAAAACGGCATCCTTTACTGTGATCTGAATCCCGTTGCTCTCTTTGCTCACATTCACCTCATTGGAATTCACCTGGTACAAATCATACACGCCTGTCCTACCGTTATCCAAAAAGCGGAAAATATCACCGATAACCGGAATTCCTGCGGCGTATGCTGGATTGTTGATTCCCAGATAAGCAGTGCCTCCGACCAGAAGACCAGCGAACGCTGCCGCGATCACTTTCGTTCCGGCACATCCCTTCTTCTTTCTAACCGACTTCAGCAATCGCTTTTTCACTTTTGCTTTTTCTAGCATGGTAACCTTCGTCGCTTCCTCGATTTCACTCATTTCCATCTCATCAACCTCTACTTCTTTCAATAACCGATAAATATCCCGCATGGCTCTCTCTCCTATCTGTTCATTGTCGCCTGTTCGGCCAACTTTTTCTTTCCGCGGAAAACTCTATTGTCCACAGCCGTCCTTGTAAGCCCTAACTGATTGGCGATATCGTCTGATTTGACGCCCAGAAAATATTTCATAGCGAATATTTTCTGATCAATCGGCTGCAATGTATGGATGAACGCCGCAAGCTCCCGCTTATTCTCCTGCAGCACAACCTGATCTTCCGTCGATAAACCCTGTGCGAGACTTTCGGCTTCCAAGGAGACCTCGTCGCGCTTCCCTATCTTCCGGTAGTAGTCAATGGCTTGATATTTCGTTATTTTGTAGAGCCATTTTTTAAAATCCTCTCCGTCTCCTTCGAATTGATTGGCATGGTTCCATACCGCCAGGAATACATCGTTTATGCATTCCTCAATCTCCCCGGACTGGTATGTCGGGCCTAATACTTTGCAAACCGTACCTTTCACCAGCCCCAAATATTTGTCTACGATATACTCCAAGGCGTCTTCTTTTTTCTTTTTTAATCGCTCGATGTAATTCCGTTCATCACATCTCATTTCTATAATTCCTCCCAGATGTTCGTAAAGGCCTTTACACCATAGACAACGAATAAAATCCGATTTTCTCTCGCAAATTGCGCCTTTTTTTTTAAAAAAAATCATGAAGTATCTTCTTTAAGACGGTTTCACTTGGTATCCCGACACACAATAAACCACTCCAGATCATTGGAGTGGTTGCACTTTGCATGTTTCAAGATATTATTTGAGAAATGATTAGGTTTATAGCAACCTCATTGGGAGTAGGGAACAGTTTAGTTTTTATCGCATCTTCCAAGTGCTATTTAATGTCGTGAGAAACTATTCAAACTTAATCTCCACCTCTAAAATGAGATAACTACGTTAATCTGCCCGTTCGTATTATGAGGTCAGCCAGTTTTTACTGGTTGACCATTTTTTATATAGTTCTACGATTACGGTAGCCGGGGTAGAACGTCCCTGCCCGTGGGGCATTGACCCCGTCCGCTAAACTGTTCACCCCCTACTTGTAGAAACATGTTTGAGGCTGGTTGGGACTTAGATCTCGTATAACAAGCGAAGCTATGATACTACAAGCAGGACTAGGGGTTACCGGCAAATTATCTTGGAAAAGGAGCGATACAATGAATCCAGTCGTTGGTCTGGATGTATCTAAAGGGGAAAGTCAAGTTCAAGCATTTTTAGACAAGGGTCAGCCATACGGAAAAAGCTTTAGCATTTCGCATACTCGCGAGGGACTAGATACTTTTCTTCACTTTCTCAAGAATGTAGAAAGTATAACTAGTAAACAACCTCCGGTTGTTTTGGAGTCAACTGGACATTATCAGACTCCAATTACTCAGTTTCTAGAAGAACAAAACTACTTATATATTGTGATAAACCCACTCATCTCTTATCAAGCGAAAAAATCAAGCTTACGCAAGGTCAAAACTGATGCAATCGATGCTTATCATTTATGTGAGCTGTATTACAAGGAGGAACTACAACCTCATAAGAAGAGAGGGTTACAGCTGTTAAACCTCCGTAATCTTACAAGACAGCACGAATCTCTAACCGATCTTTGCACGCAAGCAAAATTACAGTTCCATGCCATTTTAGACCAAGTATTCCCTGAGTTCAGAAGTGTATTTGGGGACTTGTTTTCAAAGGTATCCTTGCACATTTTACTAGAGTTCCCTACCTCGGAAGAGGTCTTAAAAGCTAGGGAATCTGAATTGACGGAACGAATCGCAGCTATATGTATCAGTCGTTCCAACGCTTGGGCCAAAGAAAAGGCGAAAAAAATAATGGATGCAGCAAGCCGCAATCCATTTCAAAAAGTTGTGTACGAAAGTCATTTGATTAGTCTTGAGATGTATATTCGTATCATTCTTCAATATCAAGAGCATCTGTCCAATTTAGAGCACCGAATTGATGCTCTCGCATCAGAAATTGAAGAATATAAGATTATCCAATCTATCCCTGGTATCGGAGAAAAAATCGCGGCAACGATTATCTCTGAAATTGGTGAGATAGAGCGGTTTAATCACCCTAAAAAACTTGTTGCCTTTGCCGGAATCGATCCCAGCGTGCATTCTTCTGGCAAGTTCACTGCAACAATTAATCGAATCACGAAAAGAGGTTCCAGCAGGCTGCGACATGCCTTATATATGGCTGTCCTATGCGGTATCAGGAGTTCACGCAATAAGAAACTAAAAGAGTTTTATGACAGAAAACGCGATGAAGGAAAGCCATTTAAAGTCACGGTCGTTGCTTGTGCGAACAAACTGATCCACTGGATTTTTACCCTCTTAAAGCGTAAAGAAACTTTCCTTGATCTTGCTTAATACCAATAAGCAACAATAGAGATAAATCCTTCCATCATTGCGACGGATGGTTATTTGCCATGCTCAATTTCAGTATAACAATTAAACATAAACACGTTTAATGAAAAATGTTGACATCCTATTAGCTGGTTTAGCTTAATGAAGCATCGTCAGTCTAATACATTATTTTCAGTGAACAAGTGCAGAAGCCCTTGGAATAAATAACCGATAAAAAATGTTAGAATGCTCCCTGTGTCTATTTGCTATGCGATAATCGAGCTTTAGTGGAGTGAAGGAAAAGGGCGTTTCGAAAAAAAGCTGTGCCCCCCTACGGAAGCACAGCTGTTTATCATCCTGTTTCCCCATTCGGTTCTGTCGACCGATTTCCTTTTGCCAAAGCCAGCACCAGCAGCAAAAGACCTGCGCTAATCACAGCGAGCACATATAGACATAGCTGAAAAGCATCCGTGTAATTTTGTGCGTTAGCAGATTTGATACTTGCCTTGAATACGCTTTGGATCTCTGGTCGTTCAGAGTTGATCTTGCAGCTTGCAGACAATACGGAGGGATCGTTCGTCCGTACGAAATCCGCATAACAGCTGCGGAATTGCTGCACCGCCATCTCGTTTTGAGCGTCTGCATGTGAAATCGCGGATAGTTGTTGACGAAGCTGTTGCGAGACCTCGCCACTTACCGTGTCCGCATGATATCTCATCGTATTTAGAAAAATGACACCGATCAGGGCAATCCCCAACGCAAAGGCAACTTGCATGCCTGTTGTCAGGATACCCGAAGCAGAGCCAATATCGCTGCTGCGGATTTTGGCAAGCACCGTATTGGTCAGAGGAGCGGCAATCGCTCCTTGTCCGATTCCCAGAATCAGTAAGGCGGGAATCGATTCATATCTTTGAAAGGCAACCCCTGTCGCGTGAACAGTGAGCGCGAGGGACAAAAAGCCGATGATGCTCAGAACCGCTCCAAAAGTAAGTACATGCGCACCGTATTTGGCGACCGCTTTGGAAGAGAAGAGCGAGGCCAAAAAATATCCCATGCCCATTGGCAAAATAACCAATCCCGCCTGGAGTGCGGTAAAGCCGATTCCCATCTGGAGAAAATAAGCCGCTACCAGAAAGAAGGCTGCCTGTGAGCATAGCAGCAAAAAAACGATGAGCATGCCTGCCGTAAACACTTTCTGTTTGAACAAATCAACGTTCATAAAAGGAATGCCGCCACTGCGTGCTATCCTTCGTTCATACCAGACGAAGACGGCTAACACCGGTAACGACAAGATCAAGCATCCATCAAGCCATAGCGGCCACCCTTCCTTCTGTCCCTGCACGAGCGGAAATATCATCATGAGTAAGCCTATCGCCACACTCAGTGCACCTATCCAATCCAGCTTTGCTTTCACAGCACTCTTGGATTCTGAGATAAAAGGGAGCATACCCAAGATGATGATTCCGAAAGGCACGCTAAAGAAAAATACCGTTCTCCATTCAAGCCCCAGCGGATTCCAATGCAACAGCAAGCCTCCGATGATCTGCCCTGTAGATGCCGCTAGTCCCTGTGCTGCCCCATATAACCCGAACACGGCACCCCGTTTTTCAGGAACGTAATTGATCTGGATTAAGGCAAGCACTTGTGGGGCAATCATCGCGGCACTAAGTCCTTGCATAATGCGAAACAGAATAAGCATATTCACCCCTGAGGAAAATCCGCTCAATAAAGACGTGATCGTAAAGCCCGCTACTCCGTAGGCCAGCATCCTTTTCCGGCCAAACCGATCTCCCAGGCGCCCCCCGATAATGAGCGCGACCGCGTAGGCCAAGGTATAGCCTGTAATCACAAATTGCACACCGGAAAAGCTGGAATGGAGACCTCGCTGCAGCGATGGCGTCGCTACATTTACGATAAAGATATTGGCCACTGTCATAAAGACCGAGAGAAGCATGACGGCCAGCATCACATTTACCCTCGTTTTGAGACCTGCCCTCGTGACCAGCTGATCCGAGGAAATAGATTTTGCCGCTGTAGACATCGAATAAACACCCTTTCGCCCAAGTTTTTCGCATCCAAAAGGTAGGAATGTTCATTGACAGAAGAAGAGCAACTTGACTAAAATAGAAGTAGACAGATCTGTCTGTCTCGTTGATAACCAAATGATACAGACAGATCTGTCTCGTGTCAATCCGATTTTTGGATTGATTGGGAATATTTGAGGCGTTTTCTACCATTCATGAAGGAGCGATTCATCAATATGGATAAAAAGGAGTCAGCCAAAGAACGGATTTTGCAGGTTGCTTCTGAATTGTTTTATCAAGAAGGGATACGCGCTGTCGGCATCGATCGCATCATCGCGGAATCCGGAGTGGCAAAAGCCAGCTTTTACCGCAATTTTGCTACGAAGGACGATCTGATCGTGGCTTTTTTGGAGCAGCGTTTTCTCAGAAGTTTGGAGCGGATCGAGGAAGCGCGACAGCGTTTTCCGAATCAACCAACCGAACAATTACGCTTTCTCTTTCAATCGATATCGGATCGCATGATGGAACCCGATTTTCGAGGATGCCCCTATATGAATACCGCAGTGGAATTTCCCGACATCGAGCATCCTGCCCATGCGAAGGCAGTTGCGAGCCGTCACATCCTGTGGTGCCACGTCAAGCAAATGGCGACGGAAGCAGGAGCCCGAGACCCTGAAGCACTGGCCTCACAATTGGAAATCCTCCATAGTGGCGCCATCATGATGGCCTACATGAAAAAATCTATGTATAACGCTGATCATTTCTACAATGCCGCCATGCTGCTGATTAAGGATCAGGTTCCTTTCGTGAGCACATGGTGAATCACTTAGACGTAAAGAAAAACCGCTAGGAATACACCCGCGGTCATGTAATAAAACAAACCCTTCTTTTACTTTTGTTCCCAAGCTGAACGAGCAGCGGCCTTCTTCCAAATTGCCCGGTTTTGATCGGTAGCTGGAGGTTCTGAGTCTCCGAAGATGGCGCGTATCCAATGTCCGTCAGTCGGATTCGGCATGAGTATAAACTTGCTTCCATAGAGATCCTTATCCTGTTCCATCAGTTTGGTACGTTCATCAACGTCCTTCACGTAATAAACTCGACGGAAATCGTTCAGGTTATCACCAAGGTACGAAATCACATTATATTTTTGTGCAATCTCATTTTGGCGGATCTCCTTGTTCGATGTTTCTCTGTTAACTGTCAGATGAGAATTGTCGATATAGGGAAAATTGAGTTTGTTCAGTTGTGTCATTGCGTATTCGTAGGTGTTTGGTCCCTGGTCACGGTTGGAGACATAGAAAACCTCCACCCCTTTTTCCTTGCAGTATTGAAAGAACTCCAGCGCCCCCGGAGAGGCGACCATTTTGTACTGCGGAATCCACTTGTCCCAGATGGCATCGTCGAAGAAGTCTTTATTATTGTTGATAAGATATCCCCAATAGTTGATTGGGAGAATAATCGTGTCATCAATATCCGTGATAATCGCTAACGGTTTATCGCCTGGTCTGTGGTAGGCAAGAGCAAGATCAACTTGCAATCGGGCCATATTATAGGCTTGGTGATATAGCGCCTTATACTCTGCCGCGGTCTGCTTCCACGCAACAGCCATCGTCAGAATGTTGTTCAGCCCATCTCCTGTGGGCCCTTTTACATTTGTTGCTTTATCTTGCTGTACCGTTCCCCCCTGCACCTGTGTGGAAGGTTGATTGGATACTGCTGACGCAGAACTTGCTATTGTACTAAGTGCAACAATACTGGCCAGGATCATTGTAAGGTGTCTTTTCATTCTTAAATCCTCCTCTTTTTTATAGCAGAAAATACGATAATTGGAGTCATAGTACTTTTTGCAAAAATAGTTGAGCCCGTTCGCTTTTGGGCGTGGTGAAAAACTGATTGGGTGGAGCATCCTCAGCCAGGCGACCACCATCCAGAAACAAGATCCGATCTGCAACTTCCCGCGCAAATCCCATTTCATGCGTCACAATGGCCATGGTCATTCCAGTATGGGCAAGCGACTTCATGACCTCCAATACCTCTTTGACCATTTCAGGATCAAGCGCAGAGGTCGGCTCGTCAAAAAGCATCACTTCCGGCTCCATCGCCAACGAGCGGGCGATCGCCACACGCTGCTTTTGACCACCTGATAATCGAGACGGATAGGTGTCAGCCTTGTCCGCCAATCCCACCCGTGAAAGCAGCTCCATCCCTTTTCTTACAGCATCCTCTTTTGAGATGCCTTTTACCTGAATCGGCGCATACGTGATATTCTCCAGTACCGTCATGTGGGGAAACAGGTGAAAATGTTGAAACACCATCCCGATCTTCTGACGGACTTGCATAACATTTTTTTTCGTGTTGGCGATCTCTGCTCCATCAATAAATATCTGGCCATTTGTTGGTGTCTCGAGTTGGTTGATACATCGCAAAAGCGTTGATTTTCCCGAACCTGATGGGCCGATGATGGCAACAACCTCTCCCTTTTTTATTTCCGTTGAAATTTCATGCAGAACGTGAAGATTCCCAAACGATTTGGATACTTGCTCAATTTTAATCACTGCGTCTCAACCTCCTCTCAAAGCGGCGGGCTACGGCGGTTAATCCGATTACCATGAAATAATAGAGCAGACCGGCTAGCAGCAATGGTTCAAAATAAACAAATGTTTCGGCCGCTACGATATTGGCACGTCGCAGCACATCCGTCACCCCGATTACGGAAACCAACGCAGAATCCTTTAGTAAGTTGATGCTTTCATTTACCAAGGCGGGCAGAATGTTTTTTAGCGCTTGCGGAAAAATGATGTCGATCATCATTTTTCGGTAGGGAATCCCCAAGGCGATGGCTGCTTCGCGCTGCCCTTTGTCAACAGCAAGAATTCCTGCGCGAATTGTTTCCGAAGTATAGGCAGCCGAGTTTAATCCAAAGGCGATCACCCCAGCCGCTAACGGGGAAATATCATATCCCGTCAACTGTGGTATGGAGAAATAGATAAGCGTCAATTGTAAGATCAATGGTGTGCCTCTGAAAATCGATGTGTAGAAGACAGCGAATCCCTTAAGCGGTTTATTGTCTGAGATTTTGATTAATGCAAGCAGAGCTCCTCCCAGAAATCCGACAAGCGCGGAAAGCAAGGTAAATTGAACTGTGTCGATAACCCCTAGTAAAATATAATCCAGCTTGTCGCTGATTAGTGAAAAATCAAGGTCCACGGTCTGTTACGCCCCTCCTAGCTTATTTGTCAAACCATTTTTTCGTCAGCTTATCCAACTCACCGCTTTCCTTCAGCTTTTTGATTGCCTGATTGAACTTTTCTACATGGGCGGAACCGATAGGCAGCGCGACCGCGTACGCATTTTCTCCATTGTCCGCCATTGCGTTCATTTCCAGATCCTTGTTCGACACCACATACCCCTTGGCAACGGTATCCTCAATAATCGTTGCCTGCGCACGACCCGATTTTAATTCCTGAATCAAGTCTCCAATCTTATTGAGTTGAGTTACCTCAATACCCTTGATTGTTTTTGCCGCCTCTTCAACAGCGTTCTGTTGTGTAGAACCCAACTGGACAACAACCTTCTTGCCTGCCAGATCCTCCATCTTCGTCAAATTGCTTCCCGTTTTCGCAACAATCGTGTTCTTCGCTTCATAGTAGGTTTCAGTAAAAGCCACACTCTTTTTCCGTTCCTCTGTCGGTGTCATGCCAGCCATGACAAAGTCTGCACGATTAGCCTGAAGGGCAGGCAAAAGTCCGTTAAAATCCATGTCCTTGATTTCTAGCTCTACTCCCATTTCCTTCGCGATGTACTTGGCAATGTCGACGTCAAGCCCCACAATTTCGTCTTTTTCCCCCGAGGTATCGTGAAACTCGTATGGCGGATAATCTGCCGAGGTCGCCATTACCAGCTTTTTGTTCTGTTTGGACGCTTCTGCTTGGCCGCTTTCCTTTTGCCCAGCGCACCCGGCAAGTACACTACTGACAAACAAACCCACAATGAGTGCTTTTGTTACCCATGACCTTCTTTTTTTCATTTCCTCTACCCCCATACTGATCATGAATACTATTTTAGGTGGTGATTCTGACATGATTCTGACATTAGGAATAATTAAGAAAATTAAATAATCGAAAATAAAAAAGCGACTTGAATCGGATGCAGCTCCTTTTCAAATCGCTTTTCATACTTTATAGGGTTTTGAGTAGTTTCTCGTAGTGCTGTTCAATTTTTAGAGAGGGTTTACAGCCCATTTCTTTCAAATGATATTGACTATACTGCTGGTATATCCTCATGAGTGCTGGTTTGTCTTTCAGTTTTTCGTAAATGTCCATAACCAAAATACATGCCTTTTCCTCATAGGGAAATAACAGCAATACCTTTTTAAGGTGTTCCAACTCTTGTTCGATGAGTTGATTCTTATGAAAATATTCTGCCATCCGATATACTAGCCGAATATACATCTGGTTGATGCCTTCACCGCGGGCAGCGCTCCAAAGATAGGCTTTATTTCCAAATAGCTCTCCACGATAGTATTTTTCAGCTTTCATAAACATCGTCATTGTTTTTTCGCCAGTTGACTGTTGATTACTCCTTAACAAATCCAAGGATAGTCTTTCAAATTCCTGATAATCGATAAGACATTCCTCTAATTCCACCCAGTAGCCATTACTGCTGCTTTTTATCTGCAGTGGCACCTGTTCATTGGAAATTGATTTCTTTAACCGGTAAATAGACGTATGGAGATTGGTTATTGCCTTCTCAGGGTCTAGGTGGGGCCAAAGCAGATCACAGAGCTCCCACTTATCTACGGGTTTCCCTAGATGGATTATAAGGTAGGCTAAAAGCTCCTCCACCTTTGCTGTCATCCATTGTACCTTTTGAGTAGAGTTTTTCCCGTAGACTTCAAAATCCCCCAGACAAAGAATTTTTCCCTTAGGCATGAACTCGTGAGCCTCTTTGGCTGATTCAGGACTTTTTTGGCTCGTACGCTTTACTATTTTTCGAACAACTCGATTTAGTTCCTGTCCATCAACCGGCTTCAAAATATAATCCAAGGCGTTAACTTTAAAAGCTTCTATGGCATACTGACTGTAAGCTGTGACAAATATGATTTGTATTTGCCCATACATTGCCAGGATCTTTTCTGCCAACTCCAATCCATTCATGTCCGGCATTTCAATATCCAAAAACGCAACATCTGGATTTAACTCATGTATTTTTTCAAGAGCCATTTCAGGATGGGTAAACTGCTGAACCACTTCTAATTGACCATTTTGTTCAATGGCTCGCTTTAGAAGAATATGGTTTGGCCACTCGTCATCTATGGTTATAGCACGCAGCATAGGCATATCCCCCTTGATCTATGAAGGCAGCGTTCGTCTTCTGGTTATTGAAGTAGGTGATTCAGTGAGCGGTAAATAAAAGGTGACGATTGTTCCTTGTTCTTCTTTGCTTTCGATGGTGAGTTTCTTGTCTGCAAAATGCCCCAGCCTTTGATTGATGTTGGCGATACCTACCCCTAAAACGGCCTTCTTTCGGGATAAAATTTCTTTGATTTTTTGTTCTGACATCCCGACACCATCGTCTTTCACAGTGACTTCAATAGATTCCCCTTTTGTTTGGACGGAAAGCCTTACCGTGCCACCCTGCGCTTTTTTCACAACCCCGTGCCGGATTGCATTTTCCACTAAAGGCTGTATCATCAATGGCATGATCTCATGCTGTAAACAGGTTTCATCAATTTCAAAAATGGTTTGGAGTCGTTTTCCATATCTGGCTTGCTCGATATCCACATAGGATTGCACCAGTTCTATTTCCCGCTGCACTGTCACCAGCTCCCCCCGGTTATCCGTATTAAATACGATTCTTAGGTATTTGCTGAGACTGTTTAATAATTCTCCTGCTTTTTCTGGATCCGTATAGCAAAAGGCCATAATCGCACTTAAAGCATTGTATAAAAAGTGAGGTTTTATTTGTGATTGCAAATAGGCCATTTCGTTTATTGCTACTTCTTTTTCAAGCTTTTTCGAGAACTTTTTGGTTCTAACAAAACCAAATACCACTAGCGATAAAACTATCAATGCTATCAGTAAAATGAAAGCGATCAGATTACGATTTCTCTTTTGCGCAATATACCTGTTCCTAAGATCAACCTCACCAACCGTATACTTCGTTACCAGTTCATTGACATCAAAATAATTCATGGCCCGATCCATAATGCTTATTAAGGATTCCATCTCATCCGATTTTCGAAAAAAATAGGAGTAATCTTTAGGGGACTCTACAATTCGATAAACAGTAGTCAAATCAAACAGCTCATTTTCATAATAATCTTCCAAAAACACATGTTCATTTTGGAATATATAGTCAACATCGCCATTTTTCAATCCGCGATACATCTTTTTATCACTATCAAAATATGTGATTTGTTCTTTAGGGATGATTGTTTCAATAAATTCTGTGATTGATGTGCCCTTTACGATGCCTACTTTTTCATGAAGCAGTTCTTGCGCGTAATTGATCTTTTTATAGTTATCAGCTTTCGCAATCACAGAATAATTCGTGGAATAATAAGGTTTAGAAAAGTGACCAAACTTTTGTCTGGGTCGTGTAATGCTTAGTGGAAACAGGAGGTCTATATCCTTATTCTTCACTCGATCAACCTTATCAGACCAACTGAGTTCTCCATCACGTATAAAGGTATATTGTAATCCGATCATGTCTGCCATGTTTTCAAAAAGTTCGACGCTAGCGCCTGCATATTTCCCTTTTTCTTTATCATAAAAGGATAGGGGAGAAAAGTCGTCATCCACCATAACTCGAATTTCTCCAATTGAACGTATCAATTCCTTTTCCTTCTCCGTCATAAAGAAGTGATGATACATATATGCTTTTCGTATTTCCTTCTCATATTCTGTCACGAGTTGACCTAATAGACTGGAAGCAGCTTTGTTTATGATAGATAGTAATAGCGGGTTTGAGCTGCTAGTAATTGTACGATAGGTTTCATCATTCCCAGGATTAGGGACAGGAATCGCCAAGAGACCACGTTTAATAAGACTTCTGTAATTCTGAGTATTCGAGTAAATAAAATCGATCTTATTTTCCGTTAATGCAGCATAAGCAACCGAAATATCTTTGTATGGATAGTATTTGATATCACTTACATGATTCAGCGGTTGACTGTTTTCCTCCAACATGTATAGAATAACGATTCTTTTCCCTGCAAGTGTGTATCCAAGTGTGTCATAATTTATTTTTTTGTCATTCGAATAAAATATGTAATTCATATTGATGCTAATGGGTGAACTAAACAGAATATCAGGATCGTTCATTGCACGCCTTTGAATCATGGGTGACAAATCCAAAGAACCATTCGATATTTTATGGATTACATCCTCTGAACTGCTTACTGAAACATAAGATAGCTTTAACTCTAATACTTTTTCCAGGCAGGAGTAGAAGAATGTATTGATCCCATATTCCTTGCCATTATCGTTAAATTCATAGAATCCCCCCATGAAATCAAGATCACGAGGAACTTTCAACTCTTTTTTTCTGATTTCTTTCAGGTACTCTATTTCTTCCTCTGTGAATGGAATCGATTCTCTGGAAAAGGAGTCTGTAATGACACTATATTTTTCATAGATTTCATCATATCTATTTTGGGAGGCCGCGAAACCCGACGAAAGAAACCAAACCATAATCAAAAGTACGATCACTCTTTTTCCATACATTCTCACAACTCCTCATGCGCTAACGCCATCCCTTGTTTTTTCAAAGATTACGCCTCGCCCTCTCCCGGAAGTGCGTAATAAAACGAGTGTACCACCCGGTTTGAACATGCGCTAGAGATTAAGAAGGACATCCAGATTTTTCCGAAAACAACGCTTTTGCCGAACCGGATGAAGGCTACTGTTCGTTGAAAATAATGTTTTAGACTGACTCCACTAAATGAAACAGCGGCCACCTAAGACCTGAAAATAAAGTCTTAGACTAACCGCTGTTTTTATTGAACTAACGAACCCGTTAGCGTAACCGCTTGTGCGAACTATAGAACCTTAACCGTGGCAATCTCTCTTCCAGCCCATAATCTAAAGGTGTACCCACTGACAAGATCTCCCCAAGGCGCATCATCGACTGAAAATCGTACATCCGCATATGTTTGCCATGTTCCTTCAATCTGACTTATAATTCTAACGGGTACGGTCCAAGTATCCCCGGTAAACTGTTCATCCTCAAGATCTCCGTAGTTCACGATTAGTTCTTGCAACCAAATATTACAGGGAAACTTACTAGGATCTTTATCCCATATAATGAGCGCTTTGACTGAACGTATTGCTTCCATAATCGACCCCCTTGTTCAGAACAACATGCATCACGGGCCGATTGTTAAAAGGCTTGACGGCTTCTTTAGAATGGCTTAAGGACCATAAGCACGGTTATGGCAATCATCAGCAGCTGTGACGCCGTCTCGATTGGTGCGATCTTTTTCATCAATCGACCGAGCTCGGCGGGTACTTCATCCCCTTTGCCTTGACTTATAGATGCAATCTGCATGATCTTTTTAATGCGCGGCCCGATCAATCCGTCGATCGTGGCGACCATGAGCAGCGATAAAAGGACCGATATATTTAGCCACATTTGGGACAACCCTATCTGGGTTATGATCATTAGCCAAACCCCAGTAATAATAAGTACGGCTCCGCCAATTTTAGGCAGGATGGCAAGCTTGTTCGTTACATCAAAAGCAAAGCGCAACTGGCCGGGGGTGCTAGCGGACCTTCGAATGACGGGTACCACGAAAGAGGGACCGATTACCGCGATAGAAGCCAATATATGCAAAACGAGGAGCCATCCAAACAAACTGATCATCTCCTTCTTGCTCTTAGCGAACCGGAATATCGCTTTGATAGGCGAGACCGACCCTTTTTCTCTTAAAAGGCCCTCCGAGCTCGATATGGTCCAGCATGCATTTCACGACATCATCATAAGCAACATCCAGCTCTTGAAGCCGGCTGAACAAATAACCGGCTATATCGGCCTCGGAAAATTCCTTAATCGTCTTCGGAATTGATATGGGTAAGGTTTCCGTTGTCACATTTAGATGAACCGACGCCGGAGGCTCTATCGAATCAATCATAGTTCCCGGACACATAATTGACCAATCGAGCTCAGACTGCAGCAGTCGTTCAAAATTCCGGTTGTGATTTTTATACGCGGGTGGGAAGCCGGGCAGATTGTTGCCAATGAGATCAGTATATGGAATATCCAGCAGGCCGGCACCTCCCATTACCCATACCCTCCCAGAAAAACTAGGGTGGACTTCACATTGGCTTATAATGTTATCAACGAGACGAATGAACTCATCTCCTTGACCTGCATGGCCGGCAGCAATAATAGCGGCGTCTTGATGCGAGAGCGCCTCGCCGACGCTTACTGGGTTTATGATATCGTCCACGATCACCTTCACATGTTTTGCGGAACGCTCGCCTTGCTGTTCATAAAACTTCTCAGAGTTTCGCACGAATGCTGTCATTTCATGTCCCATTTTACCCCCTTGCTCCAGTGCTCTTCTCCCTGTATTTCCCGTTGCTCCGAAAACAATAATTTTCATCATTTTTTCCTCCTTTTATAAATGCTCCCGATATTTCATTTTTGGATTGACTCAAGCGTAGCATCGTTTCAAAATCTTGATAAGAACCCACTTTAATGTAGGGTACTTACTTAAAAGTAAGCATAAGCAGAAAGGGACAGGAATGCTGACTGTAAATGAGAAAAAGCTGCCAGGTCAAATCCCGTGGCAGCTTTTGTTATGAGTGCTTGAATTAGTGTACAAATTAATTGAACCATCTTTAAGAAGCAGGTTCTTCATATTTCCGCTTATTATGGTTTTCTCCCCAAGCACACATGACTTCTGCTACAGGAATCAATGTTTTGCCATATTCACTAAGGGAATATTCTACTTTTGGAGGGACGGTGGGGTAGACCGTTCTATCGATAATGCCCTCTCGTTCCAAGTCCCGTAGATGTTGTGAAAGCATTTTTTGAGAAACATCAGGTATAAGCTTTTCCAGATCGTTGAATCGCTTATTGGATTGTATCAAATGCCATAAAATCATTGGTTTCCATTTGCCACCTAGAACATGAATGATTGTCTCCACTGGACATTCAAGCTGATGAATCATTGATAAATCATCCCCTTACCTTTAAGTAAGTTCATTACCTTAAAGTATACACTTAACAAAAATTTACAGGATGTTTGCAATCCGGTCAACCAAATAAAGTTAATTCGAAACAGATGTCAGCAGAAAATAAAGTGTTAGACTGGATGTCTTTATACTTTATTTTTCCGGAACAGCTATTGTTGAGTGTGTGAATGCAGCTTACAACCTGTACATTGATATAATGGGGAGAAGACCTGCCCCTATGCTTGCAGATTATAAAGAACTTATCTCAAATAATTTTGTATTTATAGTCACAGACAGGGATGAATTAAAAGGTCTGATTGTAGGTCTGATTGTGCTAATTCCGAAGGATAATTACTTGTTGATCGAAAATGTGGCAGTCCACCCCACTTTCCAAGGACAGGGAATCGGACGCAAATTAATTGAGTTTGCTATGTCCTTTGCTAAAGAGGCATTATTTCAGGAAGTTCGCCTATACACAAACGAGTTTATGACTGAAAACCTCGCGTATTATCCCAAACTCGGATTTTTTGAATTGGGTCGCCGAACAGAAGATGGTTATAGACGTGTATATATGTCAAAACCTCTAATTCCTTATTAAACTAAACTACCCATTAGCGTAGAAAAGGCAGCCTGTTGTTAACGGCTGCCTTTATGTTTGAATAGTTGAGCTATCGAAGCCGTTAGCGTAACGGCATTCACGATTTGACGCCTACTTCAAAAAAAGGGAACAGGCCACCCTTGGCAGTCTGCTCCCTGGTTCTCTTTATTCCCTATTACTTTGACATAAAGGAGTAATAGAACATCACTTCGCTGCGACTTAATACCTGCAAACATTAAGTTGCTTTCCGTTTGTACGCGCGCATTGCAAATATATAAGCTACGAGCATAATTCCGACGCACCACGCAAGTGCGATCCATATATTATTGCCCACAGGCTGACCTGACAGAAGCGCACGGATTGCTTCCACGATTGAAGTCACCGGCTGGTTATCGGCAAAAGCGCGAACTACCTTCGGCATCGAATCGGTCGGCACAAAGGCCGAGCTGATAAACGGCAGGAAGATAAGCGGATAGGAAAATGCGCTTGCACCTTCCACCGATTTTCCGGACAATCCGGCAATCACCGCGATCCAAGTCAAAGCCAGTGTAAACAGCACGAGTATACCGGTTACGGCGAGCCATGGCAGGACCCCTGCCGACGAGCGAAAGCCCATAATGAGCGCTACGATAATGATGACGACAAGAGAAATGACGTTGGATACCAGCGAGGTCAGCACGTGCCCCCACAGCACGGCGGAACGCGCAATCGGCATGGAGTGGAACCGCTCAATGATGCCCCGCTGCTTATCCATAAACAGGCGGTATGCCGTATAGGATATACCGCTTGCAATCGCAATCAGCAAGATGCCGGGCAACAGGTAGTTCACATAGTTATCCGTACCGGTTTGGATTGCGCCACCAAACACATAGACAAAAAGCAGCATCATCGCAATCGGAGTGATGCAGACCGTGACGATGGTGTCCATGCTTCGGAAAATATGACGTATGGAACGTCCAAGCATCACGCTTATGTCGCTAAAAAAGTGACTCTTTACCGTCTCCATTTACATTGCCTCCTTTTTACCGATAATTGCGAGGAAAATCTCTTCCAATGAAGGTTGTTTTTCCACATACTCCACCTTTGCGGGCGGGAACAGCTTTTTCAGTTCCTGAAGCGTGCCATTGGCAATTATCCTGCCTTCATGCAAAATGGCAATTCGATCGGCTAGTTGTTCAGCCTCATCCAAATACTGAGTGGTCAGGAAAACCGTCGTTCCACCGTTGGCAAGCTCTTTAACAATCTTCCAGGCTTCAATGCGTGCCTCGGGGTCAAGCCCGGTGGTCGGCTCATCGAGGAAAATAAGCGGCGGTTTTCCGATCAGGCTCATGGCAATGTCGAGCCTGCGGCGCATACCGCCCGAATAGGTGGACACCTTGCGGTCGGAGGCGTCGTTCAAGCCGAAGCGATTCAGTAAATCATCCGCGACATGACGCGGATTTTTAAGGTGTCGCAGTTTGGCGATCATGATCAGATTTTCCCGCCCGGTCAATATCTCGTCCACGGCGGCAAATTGCCCGGTCAGACTGATCGCATGCCGCACATTCTCGGGTCTTGACGCGACGTCAAATCCGTTTACGGTGGCGGTGCCTCCGTCATGCTTGAGGAGCGTGGTGAGGATTCTGACAATCGTCGTCTTGCCCGCGCCGTTGGAGCCAAGCAGGGCGAAAATCTCACCTCGCTTCACTTCAAAATCGACGCCCTTTAGGACTTCTATGTCCTTGAAAGACTTTTGCAGCCCTTTCACTTGAATTGCTTTTTCCATCCCGATATCCCCCCTTTTACTTTTTTTTATCCGTAACCTTTTTCATTGCCTTGTTAACTTCTTGGTTAACAGATTCTTGATAGATGTCAGCATAAGTTTTTGAATCTTTGATTAGTTCGTCGCAAAAAGCCGCTACGTCACTGCCCGTCACATCGAGCACGCCTTTCCCCAAGGCCGCGCCCTCTTCAAAAAGATCGACAATCCCCGAGAGCAAACCCGTGCCGTCGGTTAGATCAACAGGGCCGACCTTAAAAAGATATTTTTGAATCTCTTTATAAACAATCTGATAATCCTGAGGGAGCGCTTTGACACGCGCTACGTGCGCTCGCCACTCTTTTTTGCCTTCGATGATATCTCGTATTTTCATTGTATCCTCCTCCTATTTACCTAATTTTTTAGCGATATTATTGTTGAGTTGTTCGCGCCACTTGTCGCGAACAGACTTAGCCCCTTCTTCGCCGGCCAGGGCTGAACAGAACCCTTTGATATCGTCACCCAAAACCTCTTGGACACTCTGACCGTCTGCAGCCGATTCTTCCAGCAGGCCAAGCACACCGTCAAGAATTGACATGAGGTTGCGACCGGTGAAATCTGCGTGCGGCCAAAGATTTACATTAATTTTTTCCCATGCCGATTGATAATCAGCCGGCAGCTTTTTGACTCGCGAATCAAAAATCTTAAATTCTTTAGTCATGTCGCTGCCGGTGATTTTTTCCCAGAAATTCATTATTCTTTCTCCTTTAACTCGTTAATTTTTGATGATACGAACTCCCATTTTTCCCAGAACCTTCGCAGCTCCTCACGCCCTGCGTCGTTGATTGCGAAAAATTTTCGCGGCGGTCCCATGTCGGAGGGTTTCTTGGTGATCTCCACCAACTTGTTTTTTTCAAGCCGGATCAGGATGGTGTATACCGTCCCCTCAACAACATCTGTAAAGCCTAGGGCGTTCAGCTGCCGAGTGATTTCGTAGCCGTAGGTTTCTTTGCGGCTTATAATTTCAAGGACACAGCCCTCAAGCACGCCTTTGAGCATTTCCGTTAGGTTTTCCAGCACAATCACCCCAAGCTATTCTGTATGACAGGTATGCAGTATTACTTACTACCGCTATAAAGTAACACGCAGTAGCTGGTTTGTCAATGGCGTTTGCTCTGGCACGGATTTTACATTTTCACTATCCTGCCCGTTCGTATTATGAGGTCAGCCAGTTTTTACTGGTTGACCATTTTTTATATAGTTCTACGATTACGGTAGCCGGGGTAGAACGTCCCTGCCCGTGGGGCATTGACCCCGTCCGCTAAACTGTTCACCCCCTACTTGTAGAAACATGTTTGAGGCTGGTTGGGACTTAGATCTCGTATAACAAGCGAAGCTATGATACTACAAGCAGGACTAGGGGTTACCGGCAAATTATCTTGGAAAAGGAGCGATACAATGAATCCAGTCGTTGGTCTGGATGTATCTAAAGGGGAAAGTCAAGTTCAAGCATTTTTAGACAAGGGTCAGCCATACGGAAAAAGCTTTAGCATTTCGCATACTCGCGAGGGACTAGATACTTTTCTTCACTTTCTCAAGAATGTAGAAAGTATAACTAGTAAACAACCTCCGGTTGTTTTGGAGTCAACTGGACATTATCAGACTCCAATTACTCAGTTTCTAGAAGAACAAAACTACTTATATATTGTGATAAACCCACTCATCTCTTATCAAGCGAAAAAATCAAGCTTACGCAAGGTCAAAACTGATGCAATCGATGCTTATCATTTATGTGAGCTGTATTACAAGGAGGAACTACAACCTCATAAGAAGAGAGGGTTACAGCTGTTAAACCTCCGTAATCTTACAAGACAGCACGAATCTCTAACCGATCTTTGCACGCAAGCAAAATTACAGTTCCATGCCATTTTAGACCAAGTATTCCCTGAGTTCAGAAGTGTATTTGGGGACTTGTTTTCAAAGGTATCCTTGCACATTTTACTAGAGTTCCCTACCTCGGAAGAGGTCTTAAAAGCTAGGGAATCTGAATTGACGGAACGAATCGCAGCTATATGTATCAGTCGTTCCAACGCTTGGGCCAAAGAAAAGGCGAAAAAAATAATGGATGCAGCAAGCCGCAATCCATTTCAAAAAGTTGTGTACGAAAGTCATTTGATTAGTCTTGAGATGTATATTCGTATCATTCTTCAATATCAAGAGCATCTGTCCAATTTAGAGCACCGAATTGATGCTCTCGCATCAGAAATTGAAGAATATAAGATTATCCAATCTATCCCTGGTATCGGAGAAAAAATCGCGGCAACGATTATCTCTGAAATTGGTGAGATAGAGCGGTTTAATCACCCTAAAAAACTTGTTGCCTTTGCCGGAATCGATCCCAGCGTGCATTCTTCTGGCAAGTTCACTGCAACAATTAATCGAATCACGAAAAGAGGTTCCAGCAGGCTGCGACATGCCTTATATATGGCTGTCCTATGCGGTATCAGGAGTTCACGCAATAAGAAACTAAAAGAGTTTTATGACAGAAAACGCGATGAAGGAAAGCCATTTAAAGTCACGGTCGTTGCTTGTGCGAACAAACTGATCCACTGGATTTTTACCCTCTTAAAGCGTAAAGAAACTTTCCTTGATCTTGCTTAATACCAATAAGCAACAATAGAGATAAATCCTTCCATCATTGCGACGGATGGTTATTTGCCATGCTCAATTTCAGTATAACAATTAAACATAAACACGTTTAATGAAAAATGTTGACATCCTATTAGCTGGTTTAGCGTAATGCCCCATCGTCAGTCTAATACTATATTTTCTCAGTCTAAGACATTATTTTCTTTGAACAAATGGAGGATCAACTCTTAAGCCTTCTTTCTTACGTAGCTGAGCAAGAACGCAAAAAAAAATAGACAACGTCAGGTTGAAGGAATTGCGGTAGCAAAAAATAACATTGTAAGGTTCGGAAGGCGAAAACAAGAGATCAACGCTGATTTCATACAGGTATATGCTGAATGGAAATCGGGAGCAATAACTGCAACGGAAAGAATGCAACGTCTTTCTAAAAGGCCAAACACCTTTTACAGACGGGTAAAGGAATATGTGAACAAGAACCTGGATAAGAAATTATAGTCAAGAAGCCGGTTAACCCCTATGGGTAACCGGCTTCTTTATTTGTGTTGCATCAATAGAAACACGCCAGAAGTAACATTCTGTGACTTGAAACGATTATCACCAGTATAAAAAAGACGCCCATGGCATCTCTAACATTTTCAAAGTGTATGCCTGTTATCAACTAACGATCCTGTTAATGCAGTAGTTCAATTTCCTTCTCCTAGATATACAGAAACTATATTTGAGTGTCCTCCAAACTTCGCGAGCAATTGTTCACGCATCTGTAAAGGATAGATATGATAATTCATCACATCAGAAATAGGTAACCACTCAATTCCGATCTGGTTTGGATCTGGAATTTCACTCTTGATGTCTATGATTTTCCTGTGGGGAGTACACTCAAAAATGAATTCGATTTGGTGAATACACAGTTCTTCGTCGATCCACTCACGTACAAAAAGTAGTTCACCAATCTTGACATGGATCCCTAATTCCTCCTGACATTCACGTTGAAGGTTTATATGGAGTGACTCTCCTTCTTCCTGACCACCACCTGGTAACGCGTAATATACTCTGTCCTTCTCCTTGTATTTCACAGCAAGAAAATGATCATCTTGGATCAATAGCGCTCTAGCAGCACTTCTAATCATATGGTCTCCTCACCCCGAATCTAAGCTACCGGTCCTTTAGTTAAGTATTGGCTACGGTATTACTTCCGGCAACCTCTTATTGTTTTTGTTCCGCTATTGAACCCCGTTAGTTCAAAGCTCCTTGTCCTCTATATATCAGCCGCTACTGCATTATTTGCGTTTTCATGCTCACATCATTTAATGCGACTAACCTTGCCTGTAAGACCTCATGTCCGGATTTTCCCCGATTTCTTTCTCCAGATCTTCCTCATTTAGAATATTTGGTCTCCAAAGTGATAAACCTATGTCTCGGAAATGATAGGTCCAACCTAGTTCTCTATCATCCCGATCATACTTTGATATCGTGTCAATCACGGCAACAAGTTGTTCTGCTTTCGTGTTAAATACATCGATAAAGTTAACCTTTTCATTGGAGTCATATTCTACCATAAACATATGCGTGAAATAGTTTCCAAACCGATCAGTTTGATGATAATCCTTTTTGTATTTCGCGTCATACTCTTCGATACACTCATTCACTTCGGCTATGGACGTGCCAAGCTTTATAGTTCCAATTCCTTGCCCTGGTTCGATTATTAATTTGCCCACCGATATACTCCTATCAGATTTCCAGACAATTTCATTCATCCAATTCTCTTCTAAACATACGCCATTGTTATTAAGCTATCCTTCCCGTAACTTAAGGCGGGGCTTCGATCAAATAAATTCAATATAGGTAAACAGCATAAGAAAGGAGTATACTATCATAAATGGTAAGAAAAACCACAAGCTGAGTTTCGTACGTTTTTATCAATTAAAAAACGAATGATCAACTCATGAAAGAGAGAACGATATGAAGAAAAATCTCCTGATCGCAATAAGCTTGTTCATCATGATTAGTGTATTGACAGGTTTCGATTCTGAATCAACCAACACTCTGCAACAGTCAGTAAAATCTAATCTTGTTCCTGTTTCAGAAATGGAGCTTCCTTCGAAAACCATCATCGGGTTTGGAGAAGCTACACATGGTAACAAGCAATTTACTACGCTAAAGTCAGATATTTTTAAGTATCTGGTGGAAGAACAAGGATATCGAGTATTTGCCATAGAAGGCGATTTCGGCGGAGGACAAAAGGTCAATGAATACATTTTAGGGGGCAGCGGAACCGCCCAAGATGCAGCAAAAGCTATCGGATTTACCATTTACAATACGGAAGAAATGGCTGCCCTTCTATCCTGGATGCGCTCCTATAATGAGCAGCAGGAAGCAAAAGATAAAATTCATTTTTATGGATTTGACATGCAACGCTATGACCATAACAAAAACGGGCTATTCTCCTATTTAAAAAAGATTGATCCGGCACTTGCTTCCAAGTATGGAATTTCACTTGCGAATCTGAATGATAAAACCGTGTATGATCAAAAGCAGGCCCACGTACAGGAGGGGCTCTCCCATATTATCAACTTGATAGAACGGATGAAAGAAAACAAATCCGTTTATATTGCAAAAAGCTCTGAGAAAGATTATGAGTTGGCTCTAGCCTTTGCCGAGGCTATCAAGCAAAATGCTACACTGCGCGGAACAAACGCGAATTATAACAATACCCGTGATCGCTTTATGGCGGAAAAAGTGCTATGGATTCTATCATTTGAAAAGAAATATTACAGTCGCGAAAACATATTCATAGCAGGACATAATGGACACATTGAAAAAACCTCCACTTCCATGGGAATAACGATCTGCATGGGAGCGTATCTCGCAAAAACCTTAGGGGATCAATATTATTCAATAGGAAGTGAATTCTACGAAAGCTCCTTTATTGCCAATGATGCCACTACCAATGAGCGAAAAGAGTTTTATGTAAAAAATAGTGGGAACGATCGGCTAGCTTTACTGTTTGCACATGCAAACATGAAGGATGGATTCCTGGACTTTGCAAAGGTAAGTCATGATGAAAATTTCACCGCATATCTGAATAGAGCTCAACCCATTAGTGCAATAGGGGCAGTCTTTAGTGGGTTGTATGGGAAAATGGAAAAGATGTATACGCTGCAGATGATTCCAGCAAAAGCTTTTGATGCAATCATTTTCGTGCGGACAGCTACTCCTTCGGTCATGATAACGGATTAACGGTGCCAATTGTCAGGCTTATGGGCTGATGGACCGCCATCCACGCCAGAAACCGCCGTTTTAAAGTAAACAGGATCGTTGCCCACCTACACCACTTTTGGGAAAGTAGACACTTTCGATGAGCCGGTCCATCTTCTTTCTTGTAAAATTGTTCGGAACACTTCTGCTTGGCCTTTTGCTTTACGCCGGTTTTTATCTGCTTCGTCATGCGGTCTCGTACCGCCTTGATGGACACATGCTACTCGGGGGATCGTCCTGTTTCTTTTTTCCGCTTCACTTCTCCTGCTAATGTGGGTTCCGGATGAGAAAAAACGGTTTAAAAAGCTTCTTGGCTTCTTGGAGAATTCAGGCTTGGTCCTCTTTTTTCTCTTCGCTTCGATCTTGATGGGATCGGGCACCTATCTGGCGATAAAAGATGGATCCTACGGACTCGCTGGAGGCGCGGCTGTGTTGTTTTTGGGTTCGGTCGTGTTGTTCGCCATGGCTGTGCTAGGCTCCTTCCAGAAGAAAACCGACGAGAGCGCGAAAAAATAGACCCAGGCGTTTCCAATCAAGAAAAAACCGGCTACTCACTGAAGTGCACCCCTTATAGTGGACATTGGAAAAAACACGAGTGTTTTAAACCGATGATTCCTATAGGGGGTGTTTTTCGTTATGGCAAAAATGGGGCAAAAGTTTACGAATTATAGTCATGAAATCAAGATGGAAGCAATTCGCTTGTACATGGAGGAAGGATGGTCTAATCGAAAGATAATGGAACATCTAGGGATCCCAGACAGAGGCCGAGTCACTACATGGACAAAGAAGTTCAAGCAGTTGGGTGAATTCGGCTTATTGGATCAGAGAGGTCGACGTGACGAATACATGGATCAAAATCGATATGTCCAAAAATTAGAGAGGGAGAATTCGATGCTAAAAAAGTGTTTACAAATTTGGATGCGGGAGGTGTCCAAGAGAAGTACAATGCCATCGTGAAATTGACTGAGTGGTACCATGTAACAGAGTTATGTAAGCTATTCGGGGTCTCTAGAAGTGGATTCTATGCTTACAGAAAGCGGAGTTCACAAGACAAAGACCTTGTAATTAAGGAGTTCATTCAAAAGATCTATAGCAAATATGATGGGAAATACGGATATCGTCAAACGCAGCTCTTTCTACTTCAAGACTACAAGATATGGGTTAACCACAAAAAGGTCCTACGCCTCATGCAAGAGATGGGACTACGCTCCCGAGTACGCCGTAAACATCGATGCAACTATGCTTCTTCTATAGGGACACGTGTAGTTGAAAACTTATTGCAACGGAAATTTCATGCCAACTTACCGAATCAAAAGTGGGTTACTGACGTAACCCAATATCGTATCGGAGATACATGGTTGTACCTGTCTGCCGTCAAGGATTTGTTTAATAACGAAATCGTGGCCTACCATCTAGCGCAGCGCAATGACAATGATCTTGTTTTGCAGACTTTCAAGAAAGCCTTTCAAAATAAAGAGGACATGTCTGGACTGATCGTTCACAGCGATCAGGGATTCCAGTACACGTCCTATGCGTATCACGACATGCTGCCAAAGGTTGGAGCCCAAATCAGCATGTCACGCCGAGGCAATTGTTACGACAATGCCTCTATGGAGAGCTTCTTCTCGCATCTCAAAACGGAAGCGCTCTACCCTTATGATATCCGAACAGTAGACGAGGCACAAAGGAGAATTGAGGAATATATCCATTTTTACAACTCTACGAGGCCACAAAGAAAATTAAACAAGCTGACGCCGATTGAGTACCGGCGCCAGCTTGCTGCTTAGCTCTTTTTTTAGTGTCCACTAAATGGGGTCTTGACCACACGTGTCCGGTTTTTTTTCTTGCAGAGATTACTCGATCAAGCAATTGGTCTTTATTCAGCTATCGAACCGTTGCGTAAGCCTGCTACATGGTTGTTTGCTTATACTCTACGGATCACTTTTTTGTTTTTTCCATTTTTAATTATTTGATTGAGTGTTACCTGCGATCCAAAAAGGAGTTCGAATGAACGCAAAGTGAGGTAATATCTTAAAGTTTGATTATTTTATTTTCTCATCGAATATACTAATCATTTAATCCCTTGCCATTGAGAATCTGCTGCATACATTTTTCAACCCTTGACTCTCGAGTTTTGGATTGTTTGGGTTCAGAAAAATAATGAATGTATGCTCTTTGCCGTCCCGGCGTCAATGCTTCAAAAGCAGTTTTTAAGGCAGGGATTTCATCGAATTTATTTTGAAATTCTTCAGGAATTATGAATTCTGTCGTCTTCTTAAAATTCACTTCCAAACCAGCTTTTTCAACTTCAATGGCTTCATAAATATAGGCTTTAAGGATGGTTTCCATTTCAACTATTTCTTGAACATTGGTGAACCGAATCTGGCGCGCCGCTTGTACATTCTCCGTCTGTTGGATTAGAATCCCATGGGCATCCTGTAACAAGGCACCTTTGTGAAACAGAAGCGCACAATATTCTTTAAATCCATGTATTAAAACTATGTTTTTTTTCTCAAACGTGTAACAAGGATGCATCCACTTAAATTCTTCGGTCAGCTCACAGTCAAGAACAATATTTCTCAACTTCTCATATTCTACCTTCCACTTTTTGGATTTACTTAAAAATTCATCAACCTTAGGATTCATTCTACTATTTGTCATCAAGGAACACTCCTCTTCCATTTTTCGATCAGCTGACAGTCAAGAATGTCTAGTCCTATTAAGTCTTTATTTTGTTGCATCAATAACTTTGAAATCAATCCGATCCAAATAATCTTTTGATCTTAACTTGGACAGTTCTATCATTTTAGGACTATAATCAAATGCAATAACATGTTTGCCTAATTCTGCCCAACCTTCTCGAAAGTTTTTGTTTCCGCACACGATCCCTAATATCGTTTGGCCTTTAACAGGATTTAGTAATTTTTCGATTTATGGCCTTATTAGTTCTCGGTGGAATTGGTTGCTTTTGTCACCTATGTAATTATCCTAATATTCCGCAATTTCATCCCATCTGGTTGGCGATTCGTCCGTTAACTCTTTCCACTCAGCCAAAAATGATTCACTCCTCTCATTACGACGATGAGTCACTAAGTAGTGAATTTCAACAACCCTCCATTACTATCCTTCCCTTTAGTTGAGTAAATGCCGTTCTTAAGGACAAACTGCCATCACTCATTATTTCGAGACTCAAGAAGAGCCCTTTCCCTTAGCGAGTGAGGAATGCGCTTATCCATTTTAGGTTCGTGTCATTTCAGAGGAATTTGAGGTTAAATATGTTTCTTCATAGGCAAAGCGGAAGAGGGAACGAACAAAACGAATACGGTGTCCTAAGCTGCTCGGCTTCAACTTGCTCAGATTGATTCGCTAAGTATTCCTTCAGCAAAGTGAAAGTAACCTCTGAAATAACCAGGTCGCCAAGTTCCGTCGCTAGCATCTTGTGTTGTAGAGCATATTCTTTTAATGTATTCGGACTAAACCTTAGGATTCGTTTATCAGCTTCATACAGTCGCCACAACTTACTTAAAATCATGACAAAACCTCCCATTAGAGCATTCATTCTAGTTTGCTTCAAATGGAAGGTTTTCAATTTGTCTAAAATAAAGTTCTCCAATAATTTAGCATTGGGAAAGGAGATGTTTTTGTACCGAATGCGTTTTTTGTACCGAATGCGGTTATTGTTCCAACACCTTTTCAAGCTCGGCGCACCATTTACCCCAGCCATACTTAGCGCCTTCGAATCCTTGAGCATTTGAGAATCCGGTTTGATCGAGATGAAGGTTAACCTTTCCGTCCCCTAAATCCTGCAGCGTCCAAGTTACCGTGTGCTTCTCCCCTCCGCTGGCCCAAGTATAGGACAAACGGTTTGGTGCGTCCACGATGAGCACTTCGCCGTCAATAATCCCATTCCACCATTCGGTTGGCTGCGTGCGGAACTGAAAACGGTGTCCTACGACGGGCTTAAAATCATTATCCATCGGCTGACCCGTGTGGATGTTGGCTACCCACTTGGCAAGCTTGCTTGAATCGGTTAAGGCGGACCAAAGCTTCTCGATCGGTGTCGTGTACTGAAAATCCAAGGATAATGTTAAACTCATTCTTCTTCCTCCTCTAATAGTTGGTTCAAGCGCAGCATATTCGCACTCCAGAACTTGCTGTAGAAAGCCACCCAATCTTGAATTTCTCTGAGCGGAGAGGCGTTTAGCCTAAACCGCGTTTCTCTACCGACTTTTCGGTCAAGCACCAGTCCGGCCTCTTTAAGGATTGTCAAATGCTTGGAAACCGCTGTACGGCCCATTTGAAAATGTGCCGTTAACTCATGAAGCGGTATCTCCTCTGCCTCTGCTAACAGATGAATCAGTCGGCGCCTAGTTGGATCTGCAATCGCGTCAAACACATCCCGCAACTGGTTGTTCTCGCTCATGGCACCCCCTCCAAAATATTATTTTCTGTAGTAGGAATCTTTACGTGGTACGAAGGGACAGCCGTTAATTTCACCACCTCCTTAAAGTATACGGCTCTTCGGACGTAGCGCCCACGAGGCGATATTTAGTGCAGCATATGAAAGCGGAAGGATAATATGAAACCCGTAATCACCATAATCGTTAGCAAACGCATGAGATAAAGCCGCACCAGTCATTAAAAAGAAGATACCAGCGTGAACCCATTCTTTAAGCCGCGGAAAACCTGGCACGACGAGAGCGATGGCTCCAAGCACTTTCCAAATCCCGAGAATGGTCAAGACGTATAATGGGTAACCAAGATTCGTCACTAACTCGAGGTTTCCCCCATATTGCATCAGTTGCCCGATACCACTTAACATAACAGCTGCTGTGAGTAGTAATGTGACTGACCAATAGGCAATTATTTTTCCTCGGGGCTGGGTTTCTACTCTCGCGGTTGTATCCGCACCGATAATCTTACTCATTTGTTTCCCCCTCATAATTGTTTCAAGTGAAACTTATTCAGGTTCCAAACTTTCCAAATGACTAACTCCTAATTGGACACCATTTGGTGTTGCTTTGATAATACGACACCATTCAGTGTCCTGTCAACATCATCTTTTAGTACCACATGAAAACCTAAGTCAGTGTATTTGTCCCCTGACTACATGCTAAAAAGCCTCGGCGCGTTAATGCCGAAGCTTTACGATTGTGACTCGGTTTTCTTTCTTCGATTAACTTATCATCTTGTATAAGGCTAAGGCCTGTTTTGGGGGGAAGCACCCCATTTCCAAATTCCACTTAATAGCGCTATTGCTTTGTTCGGACAAGCTTTAATCGTCCAAGTTATGCTTGTCCTTTTTCATTTCGAAAAAGGAGGATTGTCTTACTGAAGTCAGCGAGACAACCCATGATCATTCGACTTTTTGCCAATTTAATCGCGAACTTTTATCCCGCTCCAAATCTCTAATTCATTCCTTTCTGTTCGGAATTGACATAACCTGTCGTGATGAACAGAATGGACGATCGCTCTGTATTCTCCTTTCTTGGTTACGGCTCATCGCACTCCTCTAGACTTTATCGCTCTTTTCGCACTTGGTTTATTTGCTGCATGTCTGTTCAATTTCTTGCTAGGTGCAGGAACCTTGGTGTACGTATGCTTGGTGTTGGACGTAGTCGTTTTTTTGGTTTTATTCCCTACAGCTACTGTTCGTCTCGTTGAATTCGCAGGTTGTTTGGCAGACGATGCATTCACCGCTTTAATAGCCTGCTTTGCGATCTTTGCTATTCGTTGTAGCAAAGATGTAACTTTAGAAGAAGTGACATTCCTTTTCTTTCGTGCCTGCTGTTTTATTTGTGTAAGTGGTAGCGTTTTTTTTCTGGCGGAAGTTCTACTCGTACTCGCTGTTTTCTTTCGTACAGCCTTCTTGTTCGGCTTGGTCTGTTTGGCAAGATAAGGGGTAAGATCAATGACATTTTGTATAGGCGTCCTACGAGTTCTTACCTTGCTTCCTTCCGATGAATTGTTTACTCCTACGTTTGGTGACTCAGTAGTTGTTCTGCTCTTCCCAATGGATTGAGGATATGCTGTTGAGGGGTTTGCTTTATGTGATGCAGATTTGGACTTATCTTTTGTTGATTTTGCTTCTTTGGCTGATTTTTCTTCTTTAGCTGACTTTACTTCTTTAGCTGACTTTACTTCTTTAGCTGACTTTACTTCTTTAGCTGACTTTGCTTCTTTGGCTGATTTTGCTTCTTTAACTGACTTTACTTCTTTAGCTGACTTTGCTTCTTTGGCTGATTTTGCTTCTGTGGCTGACTTTACTTCTTTGGCTAAATTTGCCTCTTTAACTGACTTTACTTCTTTAGCTAAATTTGCTTCTGTGGCTGACTTTGCATCTTTTGGAGCAGATTTAGATTCAACTTTTACCGCTTTCGTTTCGGTTCCAGAGGATTTAGTGTCTTTAACATTTCTCTCTTTACTTGTATTTTTATCGAATGCTCCAGAATCAACATGGGGCAGTCTTACATCTTTGACTGAGGTACGACCATCTCCATCTGATTTCGGCTGCTCCTTCTTTTTGACCCTGATCTTCTCCGTTCGTTTGGTTGATTCCTCAGAGGCTGATATCGCCTTTTTTGATGCTGATCTTGATTCAACTTTTACCACTTTTTCTTCTTTGTCAGATGATTTAGCATCTCTTTGCTCTTTACTTGTTTGTTTATCGGATGTCCCTGAATCGCTGGGGGTCTTGCTAGCATCTACAACTGGTGTATGATCTTCGGCAGTAGATTTCGACTGCTTCTTTTTAACTTGGAATTTCTCTGTCCTTTTTTCTTCGGTTACGATCGTTTCCTCGTAGTTGGCTTTCTTTTGCGGTTCCAGGCTCCAGCTGTTTGGATCCCACTTGCTCTCGGAAGCCACTCGCTCTGGTTGCTCGGCTGCGACTTTTTGCTCGTAATTGCCTGGCATGTATTTACCTATATCGGATGCAAGCTCTGCTAAGGCTTGCGCTTTTGATTGATCGGTCGCGACCACCCGCTGCAGGATTGCATCTGCTTCTGTATTTAAAAAGGTGATGGGGTCGAAAAACATTTCCTTTAGATGCTTATAAAATTCATTCGGTACGGCCATGTCGATAAGCAGGACCTCGTAGGACTCGGCATCAAGAGGATTAGCCTGGTGATACGCATCGATCATGCCGCGCATCCAAGTCAAATCCCAGACGCCCATATCATCCATCGTGCTCGTAATCAGCTTGCGTAAATCTCGAAATGGCAGGTCGTATGACACACCGTCCAGATCGATGACCCAAAGTCCACCGGGACCATTCTGCCCGTTTGACCATCCATAATCTTGGTGGACCAATCCCCAGTAAGGTTCTCCCATTGCAACCATTCTCGGGTAGGCTGAGGCCCTCAAGCGATTCAATGCTTCCGCTGCCTGTTGCTCGTACTTGTCGACGACTGCCAGGATGGATGGGCTTGCGACAGTATCGCGGTAAGCATTTGCCATTTCTCTCATCCAGCCGATTTTTTTTGTGATCTTTGAGTAGTAATTCGGCCATCGATACAGACGGGAAGAGTTTTTGGCGCCAAAAGGAGGCACGTATCCCTTGGTATGCCGATGAAATTCACCAAGCCCGTAACACAACTCTTGCGCACCTATCAAATCTACTTTCGTTGCCGGCGTAAGATTGATCCAATCCGTAACGATCCAAAGCTTTCCACCCATCTCTACAAATAGTTTACCGTCTTTGGCCGGAATCAGAGTTGGTACCCGAGCACCTTGCTGCACCACATACTCTTGCAGTCCCACACTGAACAAACTTCGCTCTGGATTACGATGCAAAAGCTTCAGACTGCGAGGTCCCTTATCGGTCTCGATCCGCCAAATGGCTCCTCCTTTATCTGGCTTGGACGTAATCAGTGTACGAGAAGTAACCGTCATGTCGTATTGCTGGATGACCTGCTCTGCAATCGCATCTACTTCAGTCGGTACCTGCATATCCCAATCCAAAGGAGTCGGTTCAGAACCCACGCGAGTATCCCACGGTGTAATCAGATACTGTTCCATTCCATTCCCCCCCGGTACAAGTGGAAATACCTTACGAATTCCTAATAAAATATTCGCGCTATTGTGAACACGATACGGACAAATATCGTTGGGGATAAGCCAATTAAATTTGGTTTATTGACCTATAGAACCCGTTAGTTGAATAACATACGTAGCTCTCTGCTTTTCTTAATTTCTCTTTTGATAAGACACACTAGGCTCAGCTTTAAGGAAAGCAAGAGATTGGGCTTGTCTTAATTGTTTTTTTTTGGCAAGCGCCCATTCGTGGTAATGGGCAAACGCATAAGTATAAATCGTGTTCAATTGACAGAGCCAGAGTCTATATTTTTGCATTCTTAAAATAACGCAGATCTGTCTGCAGATCTGTATTGTACACCCCTAAAACACTCAATTGGAGGTACTGTATGACAGATGAATCCTTCGAGGTAGCACTTACCACTACAAAGTAGTACCCTCTCTCATGAATGATTAATTGACATCCCCACACGTTGAGGAATGAAAATACGAAGGGGCGTTCAAGTTGAATGATAAACACAGTCATTCATTGCGTTTTTTGAGAATTGCCGATTACCCAAGCCATACACACAGTTATGACACTCAAACGACCGTAAGTGGTCATCATCGCCATCGATTGTTTGGAAGAACGTCGCTTCCACAAGGATTCGAATATCAACACACGCATTATTATGAAGGCACTACATCGTTTGACGACGGACACATTACGGCCAGGTTTTCGTCTTGAAAATAGATTAGCTTCGTGCCCCCGCTTTACATAATTTCATTACTGATCGACTCCTTTTTAGCAAATCGTGTGTTGTGTTAAATCAGCTGTTAATAGTGCGTCATACTATCACCTGATCACAGTTTGATTTCCTTAAAACTAGGCGATAATGAAAAAAGTGATCGGAATACTACTGGAGGAATTACCATGACTAACTATCAAGCTGGAAAAATTGCTTTTACGGATTTTGGAGGTCACTTGATCCTAAATATGTTAGAGTATGAAGACTGCTCCCCTCCCAAAAAGCCTATCAGCAAGACTCCTCCTGAAAGAGAACACAAGGGAAGTAATCGTGTTTCATCCGAATTACCGATGTGTTAATCTGTCGAAGCCCATCATAAGATTCCATCTTTAGTGGAATATCTAAATCAATGTCTTTACACCAAGGAGGTCAATGATGGGTACGTTTTACGAAAAATATGGTGGAGAAGATACAATCTCTAAGGTGGTTGACTACTTTTATGACTTGGTTTTGGCTGATGATACCGTGAACCATTTTTTTAAGAACACCGATATGGATAAACAGCGAAGGCATCAAACAAAGTTCATCAGCTATGCCCTAGGTGGTCCTAATAAATATTCCGGCCAGTCGATGGCAAAGGTGCACGAAGGAATGAATCTGCAGCCAGCTCACTTTGATGCAATTGTTAAGCATTTGCATTCGGCCCTTACCCACTTTGGTGTAAGTGAAGGAGATATTGACGATGCTTTAACCAAAGTCGGATCGTTAAGGGAAGATATTCTTTACAAATAATTCTTTACAAATAATGCTTTACCAATCATCAGGCCTATTTAAGGGCCTTTTTTTAATAACTACTGAGTTAAATACCGTTTTCAATGTGGTAGAATGCCGATATACCTTTAATAGAGTGATTAGTAATGATACAAAAACATGAGGTTATCGACTTATTCATAACTGCATGTCCCTCCTATAAAGAACGATGGCTCCAATATGTTAGTGAATCTTACGAAGATGTTGAGGAGCATCTACTATATGTCGATTACCTTGTCCTTTCTTCCATTGCACTCCATCTAATTTGGACATACTTCAAATAGTTAGGAGGTTGAACCATATGGAACAAGATGAGTCAAAGAAAACAATGCGCTTTTGGATATTTACAGGCATAGTTGCAATTGCAGCCTCTCAGATACCGATGTTATTGAAAAAGGGAAACCACCAGGAAGATGACCAAACACAAGAGCAACAAAAGAAAAAACCTAAATGGACGCTGATCCTAATTGGGGTAGTTTTACTTTGCCTTCTTCTCTGGTTATTCGATTACTTGATTTAGTGCTCAAAAGTCCATACGAAATTATAGTTACCCTCATACGTTGATAAAAAGCCGATTATAAGGAGATGTGGCAATGAGTGAATTTCTCCGTCAGCTAGATCTAATTACCGATATCAGCGTATTGGAAACGATGAGAGAAGAATTAGCCACTAAGGCCTACACTGCTGAATTGACTTGGCAAGATCGGATTTTTATTAATGAAAAAATTCAAGTAATAGTTTGTCGGTTAATGAATCTCGAACGAAATTAACGCTCATTACACTCGCCCTTGCATAAACAGCAAGGGATTTTTTGAAGATAACTTTGCTTTAACCTTGGTGCTCTTCGTCCTTTTAGTAATTGTTGCTTGTAGTTGCGAGTAATTTTCAATGTTTATGGGCGGCTTTATAAGCTGCCCTTTTTTTAAAACAGAAAAGTACTTGGTACCGCCTATTTAACATAATTTAGCTTGTGTTTAATACAAACGTTTTTCATTTGTCCTCGTTAGAGATAAGCAAAGGCTGCCGTAATAATACCGGCAGCCTCTGTTTGTTCCGCTATCGAACCCGTAATTTAAGATATAAGCAAGTAACCCTACCTATCAGATATGCCTGGTTTCCATCCTACTTCCTGAGACCAAGCATATGCTTTTTTTATAATACTCCAAACGATTGGCCCTTTTCCTTCAACATATTTCGGGCGTTCATTCCTATAAAGCTCCATTAATTGATGTTTTTCTTTAGCGTACGTTAAACAATCCGAAGGGTGTAACCGTAAATAATCTCTAAAGAGTAAAGTGATTTGTTCTGAAAAACTACCGGCTTGTCTTACGTGAATATGAGTTCTTCGATTGCCCGGTAGCTCCCGAAAATACCTCTTAGTTTTGTCCGGATTCTCTTCCCGTAAAATGAACCCTACTTTTTCAATATGGGTCTTATAAGCTAATATATCATCGTAATTCAATACAGATATTTGGATGTCAATGATTGGCTTTGCATCCAAACCAACAACCGAAGTTGAGCCTACATGATCAATTCGAATAGCCGTATCTCCCAAAGAAGATCTTAGCTTTGAAGCGATATCATTGAACAGACTTTTCCATTCAGGGTCATGCTTAGATATCCTCCATTGATCCTCCATAGTAATCTCCTTTGATTGTAGATGTTTTTAGAAACTCATATCAAATTTACCATAAATCGGTGAACCTTATTAAGCATAGCTGCCCGTTAGCGTAGAAAAGGCAGCCGGTTGTTAACGGCTGCCTTCATGTTTGGATTGTTGAGCTATCGAACCCCGTTAGCAAAATAAATGGCTATGTTAAACCTTAATGTTGATTTTGGGTATAAAGTTAACCGCCTTCTGAGGAGGGCGGTTAATTGAGCGTCTCGTTAGTTGAGTCCACAATGGCTTTCTATTGAGACAACTTCAGGATAAATTCTTCAACTTCCTCAGCTCGTGAATTGGAGTATCCCTTGTCTTCCCCTTTTATCTCAAAGCCACACTTTTCTAATACGCGAATGGAAGCAATGTTATCCTTCGCCGCACGAGCATAAAGGGGGCGAATGGTTATACAATCCAGAAATTGAGAGAGTGCTTCAGTCGCGACACCTTTCCCCCAGTATTCACGTCCGATCCAGTAGCTGACTTCCCGTTCACCGAACTGTTCAAAGCTTGAGACATGTCCAGCCACATTTCCACTATAAATTACCGTCTTTTTTATTATCGTCTCATTGTTTAAAATCTTCTCCCAATGTGCCTTAAAAGCGACCTTATCCGACGGGTCCTTAGCAGTAAAGGCGGCCATAAAATTTGCAGTCGTGTCCAACTGCTGTTCAAAAAAAATCGACAGGTCATCTTCGATTACGTCACGCAACATCATCATGATTTCCATATTACACCTCATTAAGGTAAAAATTTTTACAATCCACAGATTAATTTAGACATTTATATTGAAGTATTCTCCCGTTTGTTCAACAAGAAAAAGCCGACCGTCGAAGTTTGCTATTCGTTTCTTTCACTGTTAACAGGCAAGAAATGACCAACATATTTTTCTTATTCGACGTAGTATTCTCATATTCCTTGCTGTCCAAATAACGAAACCACGCTAAATAATGTTGCAAATACTTGGTTGCAACTCCATAAAATCGGTCAATCCAACGCTTCAATCGGCTATGATAGCTGTTTACATTTTGAATATGATAGACTCCTTTAACACGTTGTTTCCCATCGGACTTAAATCGGTAGTGGTCTAAACCTTTCGATTTTGCATAGGAGCTGAATGCCCGCCATGAATCGGTACAAAGCACATTTGATTCGGACAAATAATTACCAATTGAATCATTCAATTTGGGTGTACGTATACGTCCACGACCAAGTACGCCAGAGAAAGTCATCTTCTGACGGTCACGGGCAACCAATACACATATTTGATCGTTACTGATGCCGCGGTATTTAGCCTTGCCACCACGTTTACGGGGTTTACGGTCGGAGATGTTCCTTTTACCCTTTTCAGAAAACAAGATATAAGTTTCATCCATTTCGACGATTCCCTGAAACGGTTCTGTCGGAATTTGTTTCAATGCGGCAAGAATCTTATGCCGCCAGTAAAACAAATTTACATGTGTTACTTCATCATGCAATATCTCGGCACATTTTCTTAGCGAAAAACCCTCAATCATACATTCGATGAATCGAACCCAAAGGTGTGGTTTTCTGGTGCGTTGAAGAGGAGTGTTAGTAAAATCGTTAAACGTTTGTTGGCATGATTTACAACGGTAACGTTGCCTTTTGACTTCTCCAGTACGTGTTTTAATCACGTATTTTCCAAATCGCACAACCGAATGACTGTTGCAATGGGGGCAAATCAGACCTTCTTTATGTTTCTGTTCCTGAATTTCATCAATTACATGGATTGGTGTCGTCATTCCCTTGGTACGGGATTGCAGAAAGTATATAAGTTCTTGTTTGCCGCTATCGTCCAAAGCGTCAGCTAGTTTCTTCAATTGCTTTAGATCCAAAGGTTAATCATCTCCAAACCAAGATGTTAACCTATTATAGAACAAACGTTCGTAATTTTCAAATATCAACAGCGTAATTTAACATAGCCAAATAAATAAGACTTTTTGATACGTAAAACCGAAATTATTTCATTAGCACATTTCGAGGTCTTGTAATTGTTGGCATCAACAACCCATCGTAAAAATCCTCTTCTCCGAAAGCTGTATTCCACGGACGCAAAGCATAATATGCTTCTGCTAAATCAGTTAAAATACCTGTCGAAAACGAACGTGCACCCACCATACTTTCCCCACGATGAACGTCAGGAACATCAAGTTTTGTAATTTTCACAGGGGCATCCCCGATGATTTTCCATATAAAACTATCTAGACACTCGGAACCCACGTTTAGGACTGAAATAACAGGTGAAGAAATGACTTTTTCTATGGGGAGGTTTTCTCTGCTCTTGCAATCAAACAGAGCACAATTAGGACTTCTGTACTTTTCCCATAGAATTTGCCCGAAGGAATAAGTGTCGTCGGATAAGGGAATGGAAAAAACATCGCCCACTTTCCATTTCTGTGGTTTAGGTCGTTTCCAATTCAGCAATGTGTGTCTAATTTTATCTATGTATTCCTGGTCAATTTCATTGCGATTTTCGTCTATTGCAAGTTCATTGATAATAAGTGCTACTTGAAGAATTTCTTCTCCTCTTTTTGAGCTTGCGTGGATAAACACACAGCCACTTTCATAATCGGTTTTGACCTTTTTAGACAAATCATTATTCAAACCTTTTAGCCTTGCTCTAAGTTTTTTTATCGCTTGTTGGTTAGTCTCAACTCCGAATTCATCCGCCAAACTTTGTGCAATCATGAAAGTTGACATAGTATAATCAGGTAAATGAATCTTAACAAAGCCAATTTCAACAGATAATTCTTGAATTAACATCCTATCCAAATTATTTCCCACCTAATATTTAAGGTTTTCAATTATTAATATCCGAAGTGAAGTCAACCTTTATTCAACTCTCCTGCTAGTTAGCGTAGAAAAGGCAGCCGGTTATTAATCAGCTGCCTTTTCTCATTGATATTAAACTATCGAACCCGTTAGCGTAACAAGGTATTATGAATAAAATCCCTTATTGCTATTGCAATTTGTTCAGGCTGTTCTTCCGCTGAAAAATGTCCGCAATTTTCGATGATCTTGGCATTGATATTTAGCAGTCCGTTTTCTCTAAATCCGGCAAGGTATTTTTCAATATTTGTGTATTCATCCGATCCTCGCAAGTAAAGAACCGGCGTTGACACCATAACATTTTTTGACGCGGCATTATCCTTTTCATCCTCAAGGAAACTTCTGTATAAATCAAACCCTGCTTTCAATGCGTCTAAACGGGAATAGGCTTCGACATATGATTTCCTGCGGGCATCACTCATTCTCTTGCCTTTTCCGGCTAACACATCATAGAAAAAGGAGAAATAAGGGAGTTCTTTGCCTGAAATCAGTATCTCTGGCAATTCAGGTACGTTATGAAATGCAAAATGCCAGATGTAAGGATTACTTTTCACCTCGTTCCACGGATCAACACCGGGAATGGCAACATTCATAATCACCGCGCGAGCAAGCTTGTCAGGAAAGCTTTTTAAGAAAGCATACGTTACCTGGCCTCCAGCATCACACCCGACTAAAGTGACATCACGCAAATTCATATAATCCACAATCCCTCGAACATACTCGGCTATATTGCGTTTGCTGTATGACTGCAAAGGAATTACTGAATCCCCGATACCGGGGATGTCAATAGCGATAACATGATACTCTTCGGCAAGCCTATTCATCACGCCTTCAAATTCAAGCCAGCAAGTCGGCCAACCGTGGATAAAAAATACTGTCGGCTTTGATATGGAACCGGCTTCGACCACATGGATCGGGACCTCTTTGACAATTACTTCACGGTGTGTGAACAAACCTTCTCACTCCTTTTATATTTCCTGATCACCTCACGATCTTAGCATTCAAAATATGACAACAGAGTGTCATGGTATAGGTTGGGTATGGATTGTTTTTATTTCTTCTATTTTTTGAAGAAGATTTTCATTGACATATTGCGGTTCCAAAATGCGGACAGCCGTTCCAAAGGAAAGAAGAAAGCTATATAACCATTCGTCATCCGGCAATCTTGCGGATACAAGAAGAGATCCATCTTCATTTCGGATAATGTCCTTTTGATTAAATTCATCATAAACTCTGTACGCCACTTGTGAAGCAAAATGCATTTTCAAATGAATATGGGAGTACGCCGCGTCAGCCGAAAATTGAATGGGTGGAAGTTGAATTTGTTTATCCGCAAAGCTTTCTGGCAATATCTCAATATGTTGCATTCTGGTGATTTTAAAAGTTCTGTAGTCTTCTTTTGAAAGACAATATCCCTGCAAATACCATGACTTCGCTTTAAAGATCACTTTTAACGGATACGCTTTCCTTTTTGTAATGTCACCGTAGGGATTTAAATAGGAAAATGAGATGGCTTGCTTTCTGATTATTGCTTCTTTTAACGTTTCAAATCTTTCGTGGTCCGGTTCCCGGTTAGCCCAATGCGAGAAATCAATCTGAATCCAACTATTACTTGATTTATCAAATAGAGTACTGAGCTTCGAAAGAATACCGCTGACATCAATATGATCTGTGGATGACAAGCTTTGTAGTGCAAATAAAACGTGATGCTGTTCTTCCTCGGTAAGCATAGTCTTATTCAAAACATAATGATCAAGGATCGATATTCCTCCGCCCTTTCCCTGCAATGTATAAATGGGAATACCTGCCGCCGATAAAGTCTCAATATCGCGCAGTATCGTTCTCACAGAGACCTCAAAATGTTCCGCTAATTCTTTTGAGGTTGCTCGTTTCTTATCCAGTAATAGATATATGATTCCAAACAGTCTATCAATCTGCATGATGTTCCTCCAAAATTAGATGTTCTAAATCTCCTCCTCTAGAGAGAAACGAACGATTTTATGCAACGATTTAGTTCAACAGTTAACCGCGTTATTCTGCCCGTTAGATTAATCAGCTATTGTCATGCACGAATAAATAATTCAAGAAGACTGTCATCTTGTCACTCTTTCATATTTGATTTCGGCCATGCCCGTTGCAATGCCGGACCGGATCACGAGCTGCTGATCGTTTACTCTCATCGTGATGTTTTTGTTCGGATCTCCATACCCACCGTATTCACGGGCGATGCGGAAAAATTCATCCTGGTTGATAGTGATCCCGTGAATCTCCAATAATCGTACAGCAAAGCGTAGGCAATCGTCCGAAGTGGTTTCCCATAATTCCATATGTCCCTGTTCATGACCAAACGTAAGCATGGGCATTCCGCCGTTGTATATGGTAAATCGTTCATGTTCCTGCCGGGTATTATATTGAAGATCCTGTGCAACGATGATCAACTCATCGATGGACTGGGCCGTCTGCAAAGTGGGATAAGGGCCGTCCTCCTCGAAGTACCACTGTTCGGGGAGGCTGTCGCTTACCGTTTCATGAATATTTCCAATGTGATTGATACCACGGTACCACGCCGTATTCGTTTGGTTGTTCTCGCTTCGGTACGTCACTTTATAGACAGTGTTTGCTTTGCCTCTTCGCATAGGGTATTCATTGGACATAATCGCTTCAATATCAAGAACACTTCCCTCTCTGCTGGCGATCATTTTCTCGATTTCGGCCTCGTGTTCCGATCTCAAATTCAGCAACAGCGGCAAGGACAACGTGAACATGATCGCCAGTGATCCAACGAGGAGATGAGGGGTCCATTTTTTGCGGCCAGACAAATGAAAATAGATTGTCATACCAATTGTGCCGAGCAGAATGATTACGATGAGCGCCACGCATAAATTTTCGATGACTCCCATATTCACCCCTCCCAATAAAATATTAGGCTGACGATATGTTATTAAGCTAACGATCCCCGTTAGTTGAGTTCAATTAGGATCAATTCAACAATTCGTTTTATCTTACTCTTGCTGTACTTATTACAAAGATTAATGACTGCACGGTCCTGTTCACAATCCTCTAGTAAAAGAGTTTGTTTAATCTGTTTCGCCTCCAAGAGTAACTTAGACTTCATTGAATTTGAGTCCATCTTAGAAAAAAGTTGTATAAGTTCCACAAGTGTAAAAGTTCCACCACCGTTTATCTCGTCATGATAATGACTCATGAAATATTGAAAAGTGGGATATTCCATATTCTCATCCTTACTCTTTTATCGGTATTAACATATTCTTGCCAATATGAGGTCAGGCCTCTATTGCTATTGTACACTACACTATCCTGCCCGTTCGTATTATGAGGTCAGCCAGTTTTTACTGGTTGACCATTTTTTATATAGTTCTACGATTACGGTAGCCGGGGTAGAACGTCCCTGCCCGTGGGGCATTGACCCCGTCCGCTAAACTGTTCACCCCCTACTTGTAGAAACATGTTTGAGGCTGGTTGGGACTTAGATCTCGTATAACAAGCGAAGCTATGATACTACAAGCAGGACTAGGGGTTACCGGCAAATTATCTTGGAAAAGGAGCGATACAATGAATCCAGTCGTTGGTCTGGATGTATCTAAAGGGGAAAGTCAAGTTCAAGCATTTTTAGACAAGGGTCAGCCATACGGAAAAAGCTTTAGCATTTCGCATACTCGCGAGGGACTAGATACTTTTCTTCACTTTCTCAAGAATGTAGAAAGTATAACTAGTAAACAACCTCCGGTTGTTTTGGAGTCAACTGGACATTATCAGACTCCAATTACTCAGTTTCTAGAAGAACAAAACTACTTATATATTGTGATAAACCCACTCATCTCTTATCAAGCGAAAAAATCAAGCTTACGCAAGGTCAAAACTGATGCAATCGATGCTTATCATTTATGTGAGCTGTATTACAAGGAGGAACTACAACCTCATAAGAAGAGAGGGTTACAGCTGTTAAACCTCCGTAATCTTACAAGACAGCACGAATCTCTAACCGATCTTTGCACGCAAGCAAAATTACAGTTCCATGCCATTTTAGACCAAGTATTCCCTGAGTTCAGAAGTGTATTTGGGGACTTGTTTTCAAAGGTATCCTTGCACATTTTACTAGAGTTCCCTACCTCGGAAGAGGTCTTAAAAGCTAGGGAATCTGAATTGACGGAACGAATCGCAGCTATATGTATCAGTCGTTCCAACGCTTGGGCCAAAGAAAAGGCGAAAAAAATAATGGATGCAGCAAGCCGCAATCCATTTCAAAAAGTTGTGTACGAAAGTCATTTGATTAGTCTTGAGATGTATATTCGTATCATTCTTCAATATCAAGAGCATCTGTCCAATTTAGAGCACCGAATTGATGCTCTCGCATCAGAAATTGAAGAATATAAGATTATCCAATCTATCCCTGGTATCGGAGAAAAAATCGCGGCAACGATTATCTCTGAAATTGGTGAGATAGAGCGGTTTAATCACCCTAAAAAACTTGTTGCCTTTGCCGGAATCGATCCCAGCGTGCATTCTTCTGGCAAGTTCACTGCAACAATTAATCGAATCACGAAAAGAGGTTCCAGCAGGCTGCGACATGCCTTATATATGGCTGTCCTATGCGGTATCAGGAGTTCACGCAATAAGAAACTAAAAGAGTTTTATGACAGAAAACGCGATGAAGGAAAGCCATTTAAAGTCACGGTCGTTGCTTGTGCGAACAAACTGATCCACTGGATTTTTACCCTCTTAAAGCGTAAAGAAACTTTCCTTGATCTTGCTTAATACCAATAAGCAACAATAGAGATAAATCCTTCCATCATTGCGACGGATGGTTATTTGCCATGCTCAATTTCAGTATAACAATTAAACATAAACACGTTTAATGAAAAATGTTGACATCCTATTAGCTGGTTTAGCGTAATGACGTATCGTCAGTCTAATACTATATTTTCTCAGTCTAAAACATTATTTTCACGGTCTAACACTTTATTTTCTGAGCCTACAACATTATTTTCTTCGGACAAATATATCAACAAACAAGCAGGGCGATTAACCCTGCTGTAGATTTTTAAGATTTCGTCTTTTTATATTTTGCTTTTGTAGATTTCGTCTCTTTAGATTTCGTCTCTTTAGATTTCGTCTTTGTAGATTTCTTTTTTTGAGATTTCGTTTTTTTAGTTTGCGTCTTCTCTTTGTGGTTGCTCGATTATTCGTGCAGTTACACCACCCATTTAGACGCGCAGCCAGTCCTTGTGGACCATATGCATCATGTGGTCCATATGCTCCATGTGGTCCATATGCTCCATGTGGTCCATATGCTCCATGTGGACCATCTGCTCCTTGAGTTCCATATGGTCCTTGTCCTCCACATGGTCCTTGAGCTCCATATGACCCTTGTCCTCCATATGGTCTTTGTCCTCCACATGGTCCTTGAGCTCCATATGATCCTTGTGGTCCATATGGCCCCGGATATCCACCTACACTCTTATTGGCATATTGTGACGAACCACTATATGCATTGTTGTATCCCTGATTTTTCTTATTCAAGAAATACTGCCCCCCTTTCTTTTATGTAGACAGGTTATGAGAAGAAGTTTCCCACCGCTTGGACGTGTGTATGGAAGCGAGAAAAATGTGCGACACAATGGAGACAGCACTTATTTACTATCAATTGGCAATAATCGGGCGGTCGTTACAAGTGCTTTTTCTATGCTCCTGGGATTTGCGATAGAACTTTCCTTGTAGAAAGAACTAACTAGCTATGTAACCAGCCCATTCTATACTTGTCGACTAAGTTTTTTTTGTAACCCTTGGAAGTGCAATTTCATCTAAGGCTATGAGCATTTATCGTCTCACCAACAAATCGCAACAGGAAAGGGTGCACAATGAAGATGAACAAATTCAAAGCGGCCATGCTGGGAATCTTGGTGGTTTGCCTGTTCGCTGGGGGGACCGCCGCATTTTCCAAAACAGTTACGGAAAAAATTTCGGCCCGGTTTGCCAACATCAAACTGATCGTCAACGGCAATGTGATCCAGACCAAAGCAGAACCGTTCATTTACAACGGCAACGTCTACGCCCCGGTAGCCACGGTGGCAAATGCGCTCTCGATACGCCAGGAATGGGACAACAAAACGCCAGCCGTTCGCTTTTCCAATGGAGCAAGCTCGATACCGGACGCCATCGCGCAGCAGGCAAAGCGAACCTTGCCTCTCCCCTGTGACGGATCCGATCCAAAAGGCAGTGCATACTACTGCTCTCCGGATACCGAAATTTTAACCAAAGGCTATGTCAATCTGACAGGAGCCGGCAACCAGGAGTTTCTCGTTCTGTACCGCTATAAGTCGGTCGAAGGCATTCCTTTTGAAGCGTACCTGACGCTCTTCCGCCAAATAAACGGAAAAGCGGTTCCGGTCAACACCGTCGAGCTGTACAAAGGAGAATCCACCGCCGAGCCGGGCGACGCCGTCTACGATCCGGGGCTAAAAAAAGTGTACATGCACCGGTACGAGTTCAAGCTGATCACAGAAAACAACACGACCCGCTTCGGCAAAGGCGAACTGCTGGAAGCCGCCATCGTGGAAGTGCAAAACGGTAAGCTAGTCAAAACTGGACAACTCGCCAAAAAATAACCCTTTATGCGCACAAGAAAAACCGTCAGACTGGATTCTGACGGTTTGTTTCTTTAGGCTGTTTTAGGTTGCCAAGATGAAGGGATTACAGCACGAGACGGTCAACGAGCGACAAAGACAACGTGTAAAGAAAGGTATCTATCACATCCAACACGTTAATAACTTCCACAGCCGTTTAAAATCGTGGATGGAACATTTTCAAGGAGTTGCAACAAAATATTTGGATAATTACCTTTATTGGTTCCGTTGGCTTGAACTTGGTAAAAATCTGGCATTTGAGAATCGAGTTGAACAAATGCTTATTTCAGTGTGTCAGATATCGAATTATACAACAAGAGAAATGTTAAGAAGTGCATAATAAAAGACCCCCTATTGAAAGGTCTTGAAACACATATCTAATATTGTACCCTTTTTCTCTTGAAAAGCGACAGCATTGCTAATAGCAATAGCACAATTCCAATAATCAAATACCAGCCTTGACCTTCGTAAGACAACATCAAGGTAAGTTCCCAAAAGTTTGACGGACCAGAATTGGCACAACTATTACAGTACGGATAAGCAAATATAAAAGGCAGTATCCCAATAAATGTAACTATTATTCCTAAAAACAATAATAACATAGAGATTTTTTTCATGGTTTTTCCTCCTATCTTTATTTTATTATTTTGTTTTAAAAAGCAACAATTTTTTAGAAAACATGAAGGGCATTCAGGAAGAGTTTCTCTGTGCGGAGTCGTTGGCCAAATGACTGTTTTACTCAATTCTTCTGCTGCTCGAACTGTTCACAGCAATGATCGACTCATCCGTTACAGAAGATGGATACTACGTATTAGCAGGTCTTTAAAAATTGCCGGTAGGAATTGTGGTTTCCATGCGCAATGAATCGAGCAGGTAGTCTCCACTGACACGAGAAGCATTAGTGATTGAGTACACGATAATTTCGTTCTTAATAAAACGCAAATCGATTCTTGAACGGGGTTTTTAAATGCAAATGTTGCAAGCCATTCCAGCTTTACCAGTTAAGGACGTTACACTAAGCTTGGATTTTTACCGAGATAAACTTGGTTTCACAGTAGTCCACCAAGAGGGAGGTTTGGCCGTCCTTGTATGTCATGATGTTCAAATCCATCTTTGGGTCGCTAACGATGACAGCTGGAAAACTCGCAGTAACCCATCACCGGTTTGCACTGGAGCCGAATCGTTCATTGCTGGTACAGTAAGCTGCCAGATAAGAGTAGAGGGTGTGGACGAACTTCATGATCGTATGAAACCAATGGGTATAGTACACCCCAACGCCCAGTTATGTGATCAGCCGTGGGGAGTTCGTGATTTTGGTGTGCTTGACAGACAACAACTTGATTACATTTTATGAGCGCTTCATAAACAATGAGCCATTTTCATAATCTGTGGTATAGCTCTGCTGCCTGCATTACTAACAGGTTAGAATGGAGAAGTAAAAACGAGGGGTGCTGTCTAGTAGTTGTTTGACCATAGATAAATTACCAAATGAAAAAAGAGCGCGTATCAGCGCTCTTGAAGTGATAACCAAGACGTTAGCTTTGTAGAGAATGGGAGAACACATGTTAACCTTGTTGCATATTTTGTATCACAGGCCACGGGCTTTAAAGTGAGCAGGGAAGTGTAGGTGACACTACAATCCTTGCTTTCTTTTTACAGATCGATCTGGCTGCACAGTTCCCCATGCCTTTAAGCTTCTCCTGGCAGATGGATAGTTTTCAAATGCCGTAAATTCCATAGCAGGCTTTTCCCGTTCGCTGTTATCAATTTGATTGTGTTTCCCTCTATTGTTTCAAGTAGCCCAATTTTATTGTGATCTTCGCCCAAATCAAAGACCACTAAGTTGCCTGATAGCCTATTACATTGTTGCGCAAATGTGCGGGACAACGGAATCGCAGTTGGATTCACAGGGAAATGTTGATGCGCTAATGAGTAGGGAGTTACATTAGGTGGAGACGGTATGATCCATTTCACATGATCAAGAGATACGAAAAGTGATTTATAGACTGGTGAATAGAATAGGAAGTAATCATTCATGATACTTGTCACATATCCGTGGACAGATTTGTTGCCAGTTACGTAAATTTCCACGAATCGCCCTTTAGCATTATCCAGTACTTTTCGATAGGAGATATTTTCTGTTTGTTGATCGATTGGTACATCAGGGATAGTTGCAAGTTCATCCATTTGCTTGGAACTTAGTTCTAAATGTTGGACATTAGTTAATGTTATATAAACAAAGTCTGGGTCTTTGTAGATGACGATGATATCTAATCCAGCGTCAATAAGCACCCCAGTAAGCTGATTTCTTCCGGAAATCTCCACATCTATATATTTCCCCATCAATTGATTCAGTTGTTGCAATGGTTTGAACCTCCCCTAATTAGAAAATCCACGAAACCCAATAAGCCAGAATGACTAGCGTGAACACGACAGTGATCGGGATGATGAACCAAGTTGCCTTCAGGTAATCGCCCCAAGTGATTTTCACATTGCCTTTTTTGACGATATGCATCCACATGATGGACGCCAGCGTTCCAATAGGTAAGAAAAGGGAACCTATGTCGCTGCCGATGATACTTGCAAGATAAGCTACTTTAAGTGTGAGTGGATCAAGACCCATACTCGTTAAGGTAATGGTTCCGACCATCAAGGCAGGGTGATTGTTAAATAAATCTGAGAGGACGGACACCATAATCCCCATCATGAGACTGGCATTCAGCATACTTCCGTGAGCAATGGGTTGGAGGATCTGGATCAGCAATTGGGTTAATCCAATGTTGTGCAAGCCATAGATAATCACGTACATACTGAACGCAAACACAATGATATACCATGGAGTTTTTTTCAACATATCCACAGGTGAAATCTTTAAACGATACCAACGCCAACCAAGCAGGACTAGGGAGCCGAAAATAGCGGCGATGGCAACGGGAATTCCCAAGTAGGATGCGACGAACAAACCGACACGCACCGAAAACACAAAGATCAAGATATTGCGCATGAGTTTACCGCGATTTTCCTTGGGGATGGTTAAAGGTTCGGATTTCAATGGATGCTTTCCATTGAAGGCATTAGAGTTCCATATTCCGGATACGGTGGTAGGAACGGTGCGCGGCAAAGTCTTGCGGAAGTGGAAATACAACAACGTCACCATAAGCAACAACCCGATGGTAGCCGGAATGAACATCATTGCCGTGTGCATATAAAGGGTCATGTTTACGATTTTTAAAGCAATTAAATTTACGATATTACTAACCCCTATAGGTGCGCTGGAAGCTGTGGCAACTAAAGCACCAGATAAAAGATAGGGGATTTTTTGATGATTTTTTAGACCCATATGGCGGAGTAACATAAGCAGGATCGGTGTGGTAATTAAGATACTTCCATCATTATTGACGAACAGGGTCATGAGGAAACACAGAAGGTTTACCAGCCAGAAAAGGCGTATGCCCGATCCTTTTGCTTTTTCTACTACGATTTCAGCCGCCCACTGAAAGAATCCAAAACTCTCCAACACAATCGCCATGACGATCGTTGCCATGATAGTGATGGCTGCTCCTCCTATTGTGCTAGTGATGACCCCCAAATCGGAGAAGGTTACACTTCCACTCAAGAGCACTACAGCTGCACCCACCGTTGCAGGAATTGCCTCATTTACATTGGGTCGCCAAAAGATAAACCCAATGGTACAGAGGAAGGATAGGATGGTAAGCGGGATCATTAATTCGGCCACGCATAAAATCTCCTTTCTACACAAAAGCAATAGTTGATGGTTCGTGCTGAAATAAGTTGTGATTTATCCCCTCCCCCCTTTAGTAAACTAGAATACATGGTCACATCACCCTCCCTTACATATGTCATTGAAGTGCTTGTATAATGTATCAATACGCGATTCCAAACAATGTGGACCAAGCATTCGACTTATTTCTCTCAATTTCCACTGAAATGTAGCGACTGGTGTCGATGAATAGCAGATGTACCTTATCAATAAATAACTAGTTATTTCTTCGATGTAGTATCGGAACATATGACAAAAAACCGTCGAGGAAGGACTCCTGACAGTTTCTCTCCACACGTTGTGACAATTGGTGGGACGGGATGAAGGCATAAAATGCTGATTATTGGGACCAAAAGAGCTCTTATCAGCGCTCTCATTGATACCGTATCGGCTATCGACTACAACAGCCAAACGTCCTCAGGCATACGACTAGCTTTTCCTAAAAGGTTTCGTATGCCTACTCAATTAAGATAATGGAATAAAATGAGCGTTGATTCAAACGGGTTCCCGTTAGTTGAGCGATACCTCAGACCCGTTCCACTGGTAGCCTCGTCGGTTCTGCGAAAATAAAGACTTAGACTGATGTTATTAATTCTATGCGGTCTTGAAGTTACTTTACTGGCAGCTTCAGTTCAATAAAGTCCTAGACTATTGTTGTTGTCCGTGTTCAAATATCTTTTTAAGCTTTGCGGCGGCTTGATCAAATTCTTCTCGGGATATTTCCGGATCGTCGACGACACTCGGGAAATCGAGATCAAATTTGCTAAAGTACAAACTGCTCACTAGTATCATGAAGTATCTTTCACTACCGTTTTTTGCTTTGTTCCGTATTGTGAAATCAAGAAATGATTCCTGAAACTCATAAGTTATCTTTTCGTTCCTACGGTCCATATTAACAAGAGCTGAATAGTAGTTATAGGCATCGTCCAACATTACTTTTCTTATTTCACTTTTGACAGGTGGGATTGTTGGCGACTGTTCTGTGTCAACTTTGCCCGACTGAGTAAAGCTCGAGCCTGTCATTAAAGAAAGAACCATCCCAAGTGTTAATATTGCTTTAAACATTCTGCACATCCTTTATAAAGGGTTTTTACAAATTATAACAGATGCGCAGAGGTGTTGAGTTTGAACACATTCCAAAAATTGTATTTTTCATCCCTGCCGTAGAAGAATGTTAGTTAAATAGCTGATGGTCTAAGACTTTATTTTTCTGTCTACTACTTTATTTTCTTCGAACACCCACAATTTTGTTTAGCCTTTTGACCAAGCCTTGTACAAAGTATTAGCATCACATGTAAATACTTTTTTGTAACATATCCTGTTAATCATTTATATAATTCCACCTATTGGCTGGTATCGCATTCGTCCAGTGCCCAGCCTTTCGTAGTGCCTACTGCCTTTTTCCACCCCTGATAAATTGATTGGCTGGCTTCTTCACTCATTACTCTCGTAAAAGTCTGATCACCCTTCCAGCTTCGTTTGATTTCATCTACGTTTTCATAGAATCCGACCGCAAGACCAGCCAGATACGCCGCGCCCAACGCAGTCGTTTCCTTTATTTGCGGTCTGACCACTTTTCTTCCGAGAATGTCTGCCTGAAACTGCATCAAAAAATCGTTCATAACCGCGCCGCCATCTACGCGTAATTCCGCCAGTTTGATCCCAGCATCGTGTTCCATCGATGCAACAACATCCTTCGTTTGATAAGCGATTGCCTCCAGTGCCGCACGTACGATGTGTGCACGATTGGATCCGCGGGTTAAGCCTACAATTGTTCCACGGGCATAAGAATCCCAATATGGCGTACCTAGCCCCGTAAAGGCAGGAACGACATAGACACCATTCGTATTCTCTACGGTTTTGGCCACTGCTTCCGATTCCGAGGCACTTTGGATTAAGCCCAATTCATCCCGCAGCCACTGCACGACTGCACCGGCTATAAAAATACTTCCTTCCAGTGCGTATTCCACTCTGCCGTGAAGTCCCCAAGCAATAGTTGTCAGCAAGCCATGTTCCGAAGAAACCGGACGCTCTCCCGTATTCATTAACAGGAAGCATCCCGTACCATATGTATTTTTCACCATGCCCTCTTGAAAACAGCACTGCCCAAACAGTGCAGCTTGTTGGTCCCCTGCACTTGCCCCAATCGGTATTTCGCCGCCAAGCAACGTTGTCGTACCATATACTTCGCTGGATGGTCGGACGTCGGGTAACATACTTATAGGGATTGACAATTCTGCGAGCAAGTCATCATCCCACTTTAACGTATGGATGTTAAATAACATTGTTCGGGCAGCATTGGAATAATCCGTGACATGAACCCTACCATCGGTTAAATTCCAAATTAACCAACTATCAATGGTCCCAAATAATAGCTCCCCTGCGTCTGCTTTTGCTCGTGCACCGGGCACATGTTCAAGAATCCAGGCAATTTTCGTACCGGAGAAATATGCATCAATTAATAAACCTGTTTTCTCACGTACCATTGCTTCCAATCCCTTATTCTTTAACTGATCACAGATGCCTGCTGTTCTTCGGCATTGCCATACAATCGCATTTGCAATGGGTTTGCCCGTTGACCTCTCCCATACGACTGTTGTTTCACGTTGGTTGGTTATGCCAATCGCTGCGATTTCTGCTGTATCAATCCCCGTTTTGGTTATCACCTCTCGGGTAACTTCCAACTGTGTGGACCAGATTTCCAGCGGGTCGTGCTCCACCCAACCAGGTTCTGGATAATGCTGGGCAAATGCTCTGTTCTCTTGATAGAGCGCTGTTCCAGAATGATCAAAGAGGATAGCCCTTGACGTGGTCGTTCCTTGATCAAGCGACAATATATACTTTTCTTTCATCGGTATTCCTCCCACATCATCGGGCAATACAAGAAAAAATGAAAAGAACTCATCTGACTTTTCGCTGTGTACACACGATCTTTTAACAACCACAGCTAGCAGATTAAGTTCTTTAAGAAGCAATCGTATCTTATTACTGGTAACCTACTTCTGCCGCTAGGTGACAACGAATCAGGTGAGTTGCACCCGTTGCGTAAAACGAAGGTGCCATACTTTCACAAATGTTCATTCGCTTGGGACAGCGTGAGTAAAATGGACATCCTGTATGCTTTTCATATGGGCTTGGTGGATCCCCTTCTAACGCTATTTTTTCCCGTTTCCCTTGGTCAACATCGAACCGAGGAACTGCAGAGAGCAATGCTTGCGTATACGGATGAACAGGGTTTTCAAAGATTTCATTAGAGTTTCCGATTTCCACAATACGTCCAAGGTACATTACCGCGACACGGTCCGAGATGTACTTTACTACAGACAAGTCATGAGAGATAAAAATCAAGGAAAGTTGAAACTCTTTTTTCAAATCCTCCAGGAGGTTCAAAATGTGTGCTTGGACTGAGACGTCAAGCGCACTTACCGGCTCATCGGCAATCAGCAGCTTTGGTTTCACTGAAATCGCGCGGGCGATACAGAGCCTTTGCCTTTGGCCACCGCTAAACGCTTTCGGATACCTGCTTGCATCGTTTGCATTTAATCCGACGCGCACTAGCAAATAGTCTATATATTCGTTCAATTCCTTGTCATTTTGGCAAATCTGATGGAAACGGATTGTCTCAGCAAGCATTTCCTTGACAGTCATTCGCGGATTCAGGGAGGAGTATGGATCTTGAAACACCATTTGCATATTCTTTCGCATATGCCGCATTTTTCTTTGCTCATACGAGGTAATGTCTTCGCCTAGAAACCGAATCGTTCCTCCAGTCGGCTCATACAGTCTCATAATTGCACGACTTAAGGTGCTTTTCCCACAGCCGCTCTCTCCAACCAATCCCAACGTTTCTCCCTCTTGTAAAGAAAAAGATACATCGTCAACTGCATATAGGGATGAACCTTTCCGCTTAAATAAACGGTCAATCCAGGTTCTTTGCTTGTGATATTCCTTGTGCAGTCCGTTCACTTCCAAGATTGTCGTCATTATTGTCTGCACACCCTTTCATGATGAAAGCAAGCCGACCAATGGCCTGGTACAACTTCCCTCAACAGTGTATGTTCATTGCTGCTGCATTCATCTGTCGCAAACGAACAGCGTTCCCTGAATGGGCAGCCCTGCAGAGGTTCTTTCAGCATCGGTAGTGATCCTGGGATTCCCTCAAGCTTCTCTTCCGATTCGATACGGGGTACAGAATGAATCAAACCGAGGGTATATGCATGGCGTGGTGAGCGAAATAAATCCGCCGTCGTTGCCGTCTCCATAACTTTTCCTGCGTAGAGTACAACAACTCGATCACAGAACTCAGCTACAACACCGAGATTGTGTGTGACGATGAGGATACCCATACCCCATTTATTTTGTATTTCCTTCATTAACTTTAATACCTGATCCTGAACCGTTACATCCAGCGCTGTCGTTGGCTCGTCAGCTAACAAGAGTTTGGGATTGCAGGAAATCGCGAGAGCAATCATTACCCGCTGACGCATGCCACCGCTCATCTGATGCGGATATTCGTTGACACGCATCTCAGGCGACGGAATCCCTACTATCCGCAGTAGTTCGATAGCGCGCTCCCAGGCCTCTCGTTTCGAAATCTTTTGGTGGGTTTGCAACGTCTCCACGATTTGATCTCCAACGCGATACACCGGATCTAGGGAGCTCATTGGGTCCTGCATCACCATTCCAATTTCTTTACCGCGAATCCGTTGCATCTGTTTTGGTGAAAGATCCAGCAAATTTTGGGATTCAAAACGAATGGCCCCTTTTACAACCTTTCCCTGTGGTGAAGGTAGAAGATTTAACACAGAACGACATGTAACGCTTTTTCCACTACCGCTCTCCCCCACTAATCCTACTGTTTCCCCGTGATTCACATGGAAGGTAACGTTATTAACGGCATAAACCTTCTTCTGCTTGGTTTCGAGAACGACCTCCAACTGGTCTACTTCGAGTAATGGATTCATCGTTGATCGCCTCCTGTCTTTGTCGTGTGATCCTAGCTGGCGGAAAGGAGTAACATGGCAAGGACAACAGGCATGACCTGAGTCATTTCATGCGCTTGATAGCGGATGGTACGTCCATCGAGCAACTCCACATTGGGCATATAGCTGACCATCTGTGCAGACATGGTCGTTTTAAACTCAACTTCAAGCGTATACGAGGTCTCTATTGGCAGTGGTTTGATGTTCTTTGAATGCTGCAAAGCTTCTTTTGCCTTCTCTTTGATCATTTTTCGGGTCACGCTGGGGTGGAGGCAGCGCCCTGTGTTTGTTCCTTTGCCTTCTTTCACCGCTACAGTAAAAACACCAGGGATGTCCACCTCAACTTCAGCTGCTGTTTGTGTATCTCCGGTGACGAGTACAACGGGAACACCAAACGCTGCGGCAAGGCTTGCATTTAAACCCGCTTCGCCAACCTCTTTCCCATTCAAAAATAACCGTTGGATCTTTCCGCTTAACGTATGATTTAAGATACCGTTTGTTGTTCCAGCCTTTCCATGGTAGCCGATAAAGAAGGCTGCATCGAAGTTTTCGTCGATGCCTTCCATCATTAAAAAGGGTTTCTTAAATCCACTGATCAATTGAGCTTGCGGGTTCAATTCATCCAGAATTACGTTTTTCATCGTATCGTGTGAGTCGTTTACAAGAATTTCAGTAGCCCCTGCCTCCAACGCCCCCTCAATTGCCGCGTTTACATCTTGGGTTAGTAGTCTTCGGCAATACTCATAATTCTTTTTCCCCACATCCACGTCTGTATCGTCAATGACTCCTGATATTCCTTCCATATCTACTGATATAAATACTTTCATGAAAGTAAGCCTCCTCTTTTGTTTAATGATTTTCAATTTTTTCTGCTAAACCATCCCCCAACAAACTAAAACCAATACCAGTAAGTACGATCCCGACCCCTGGGAAAGCTGATATCCACCACGCATTAATAATGTAGTTGCGTCCTTCGGCAATCATTGATCCCCATTCGGCTGCAGGAGGTTGAACACCCAGCCCCATAAAACTGAGGGAAGCACCAAGCAGGATACACAGGACGACGTCAGACATCGCGTAGACTAACGCTGCGGATACAACGTTAGGCAAAATATGGCGCAGGATAATCCGGCCATGACCATAGCCGATACTGCGCGCTGCCAAAATATATTCCTGCTGTTTCACAACCAATACCTCGGCGCGGACAATACGCGCGTACGCGCTCCAGCCGACGATGAAAATAGCGATATACATATTCATGAGTCCTGGACCAAGAATCGAGATAATCGCAATGATCAAAACCATAAAAGGAAAACTGATAACGATATCTACAAGACGCATCATAAGCGTATTCAACCAACCTCCGAAATAGCCGGAGAGCAATCCGACTGCAGTTCCGAAAATGAGCGGAACAATGACGGCAATTAAACCAATTTGCAAATCGACGCGACCCGCGTATAACATCCTTGTAAATATGTCTCTGCCGAAGTTGTCCGTACCAAATATATGAGCGGTACTAGGTTTCTGGAGAACTCTGGTCAAATCATTCGTATTGGGATCGTATGGCGTGATCCACGGGGCGAATACAGAAAACAGAACGACGATGAGTACAAGAGTTAGCCCCCAATAGATTTTGCCGTTCATCGATAGACGATTGAAGAATCGTGGACGGATTGCCCGGACAAGGTGTTTCGTATGCTGCAACTGTGCCATTTTCTGTCCTCCTATTCCAAGTCGACTCTCGGATCAAGTAAGCTGTAGCACAAGTCGGTCAGCAAATTGACCACAATAACGAGAACCGCGAATACTAGCACCAATCCTTGAATAACCGGGTAATCTCGCGCCAGGATAGAATTAATCAACAACTGCCCCATTCCAGGTACTGAGAAAACCGTTTCGATAACGACGCTTCCTCCGAGCAGCCAACCAATATTTACGCCAATTATGGTAATCGTGCCGTTAATGGCATTTCGTAGAACGTGCCTAATCATGATTCGGCTTTCACGCAAACCTCTGGCTCGGGCTGCTTCAATGTATTCGGAGGTGAGCACGCTAATCATTTTGCTTCGTAGTGGCCGAATTAGGACCGGTGCAAGCGAAAGAGAGATAGTCAGTGCCGGTAAGAACAGATGGTACATATGACCGAAAAAGTTTTTCCCATATCCGGAAACGGGGAACAGCTTCAGATTAATACTAAAAAACAACATCAACAGTATGCCGATCCAGAAGGAGGGCAAGGCTAAACCAACAATTGATACCGTTCGAAAACCATTGTCAACGAGTGAGTCTTTCTTGACTGATGACCATAACGCAACCGGAATGCTGATCACCAAACTGAGAACCGTAGCGTAAATGATAAGAAAAAAACTTACGCCTAAACGCTCTCCAATGAGCGTGTTCACGGATGCTTTCATCAATATAGATGAACCCAAATCACCATGAAACAGGTTCTTGAGAAAAATCCAGTATTGGTCAAGGAGCGGTTTATCCAGACCCATTTGTGCTGTTAGCTGTTTCACGTTTTCCGGAGTTGCTCGGGGTCCCAGCATGATGGTCGCTGGGTCCCCGGGAATAAGATGAATAATCAGAAACGACACGATCGAAATTCCTAATAGGACAGGAAGAAGTTGGATAGCACGCTGTAGAACGAAACTTGTGTGTCTGATGCCAATCACCCTCTTTATTTATTCAACCAGACATCTTCAAGACGATAGTTCCCAGTTGTCATTACCTTAAAGCCCTTTACATTTTTAGATGTCGCATAAGAGCTAGGCTGTTCGAACAAGAAGATAAAAGGTGCATCGTCTTTGACTATCTTTTGGATTTCAGCATACATTTCCTTCCGTTTGCCTTCGTCCAGTTCACCCCTTGCTTTCACAGCCAACTCATCCACTTTGGGGTTTTTGTATCCAGTGAAGAACGATTTCGTCCCGCTGTCTGAAACTACTTCATAGGTAGTCAGTTCATCTGGGTCAATAACGTCACTTGTGACATATCCAGCAGCGATCTCATATTTCATTGCATTCAAATTTTCTTCTTTCGTACCCGGTTCAAGCTGGGCAATCTCAATATCTATACCGATTGCCATCAGTTCCTGTTTGAGAATCACGGCCAGCTGTCGATAAATTTCATTACCAGAGTTAATCGTCAATGTTGTCTTAAACCCATTTGGTTTCGATGATTCTGCCATCAATTGTTTTGCCTTCTCCAAATTGTATTCGTAGCTTGGCAGCTTGTCGTCGTAGTAGAGAACTCGCGGTAAGTAAGAGGTAGCTGATTTTCCGTTCCCCATTAGAACTGTTTGAATAATAGCATTGCGGTCAACAGCATAATTCATTGCCTGGCGAATTTTCGGATCGTTAAATGGCTCAATGGTGTTATTGATATGGATCAGGTTAATCCCAGCCAGAGGATCTTGCTGTACATTAACATTCGGACTAGCTTTTAATGTTGCGATTGAGCTATAAGGCACATCAGAGGCAACATCGATTTCGTCCGCGCTTAGCTTGAGCAAGCGAGTGGTGTCCTCAGCTTCTTGTACAAATTCGACACCATCAAGATACGGCTTCCCTTTTTGCCAATAGTCCGGATTTTTTTTAAAGCTCATCTTTTGTCCACGTTGCCATTGTTCGAAAACAAAAGGACCTGATCCAATTGGATTATTCGCCAAATAATCATTCCCTTTTTCTTTCACAACCTTCTCTGGGACGATCGCTGCAGCAAATAGCGCCAAGTTAGAAAGCATTGGAGCGTACGGCTCATTCGTTTTGATTGTCACTTGGTTTTCCCCAGTGATATCAACAGACGTAATAGTGGTATACAGCCAGTTCCAATTGGAGTCTTTGCTGCGAGCACGGTCCAAAGAGAATTTCACATCCTCAGCGGTTACCGGCATTCCGTTGTGAAACTTCACGTCCTTACGTAAATTAAAGACAAACTTTTTCCCATCGGGAGAAATCGTCCAGTCTGTAGCTAATCCTGGTTCATAGCCATTACCATCTGGCGCTGTTCGAACCAAAGTATCGTAAATGAGTACGACCGTCCAAATTGAAAGATTCTCCAGCGGCTTGATGGGATCCAGATTAACCGCATCTTGTGTGCGGGAAAAACGCAATATTCCTCCAGATTTCGGCGTTTCTTGCCCCTGGGCTGATTGTCCTTCAGCCGATTGACCACTTGCTGCGGGAGGTGAACTGGTTTCTTCACTTGAACAAGCAGCTGTTCCAACAACGAGCAATAGTGACAGCAACGAAACAATTCCGTTTTGGATACATTTCCTAATTTTTCTCATAACATTACCCCCTCGATATCTGTATTATTTTTTAAGCGCTTTCAGTTGTAATAAAATAGAGAGACACCCCCACAACCTTTTGCAAAGAAAAGGTTACAGGGGTGTCTCTTCTACTCTACCCAGTCTACATATACTATTTTTTTAATAGTATTATTATTCTGATGTTCTTGTCAATTGGAGATTTTTCCACAAGTCGGTATTCCCTACCGATACAGCATGAGCACCTGCCGCCATAACACCCTGTACCTCGCTGAGTTGATCGACAAGTCCACCGGTTATGATTTTAATTCCAATGGGCTCCAATTGCTCGTGGAGACGTGCAATCACCTTGGGGACAATGCCCGGCAACACTTCTACGCAATCAGGTCTTACCTCCTGAGCCGTCCTCACAATATTGCGCAGCGATACGGAATCGATAGCAAAGAAACGGAGAATTGTACGTAGCGAATAAGCTCGAGCTATGGGAATCAACGATTTTCTAGTTGTAATAATCCCTGTTGGTTTGATCTCACGTGCAAGATATTCCATCGCGGCCTCTTCCTCTTTTAATCCTTTGACCAAATCGATGTGGAGATACCATTCTTTCTGATTCTCATGCATCATTTTCGTTATATTTTTCAACTGAGATAATGTGCACTCAAGAATGAAAAAAGTTCCTACATTCGCACGTAACCCCTTATCGATCTCCTTCAAAGAACGAACAGCCGCGATGAGTTCATCCATAATGACCTTTTGCCCCTTCATGCTTAGAAATGATGTACTGTATTAGAATATTATAACATTTGAGACAAGTAAAGGTAGCCTCTACTCATTTCGAATTGCTAGTAAACAGCGCTTCCGAGTATAACTGCATCATCCGTTTTTGTTCTTCCCCTTTTTCCTGTTCAGTCCAATGCTGTTTTTCCGCCAAAAACTGTATGGTTTGATGCAAATAGGCAATAAACAACTCAGGGTAAAAAAAGAGCAATCCGGTACGACGAATCAGAAAATCGTCGCTGCGACAGATCATTTCTCTTTCCCATGCGTATTTCAACTCCGCTCCGATAAGCTCCTGTTCTGTGGGTGAACTGTTTTTACTTCGACCTTCTACCTGCAAATTTGTGAAAATCTCGTTAGTTGAACAGCCATAGGTAAATAACCAACGCTTCGTTTGTGTTTGCGGAACGCCTAACTCTGACGCTTTTTGCTGAAGGGTGTTGATCTGGATCCTAAACCCATCCGGGCCATGTCCACCACTACCTAGAATTGGAGAATTATCCGTAATACATGGGCCGAAGTTTAATTGTTCTTCCTTTCGTAACTGTTTGCAAACCAAATTAACAACCTTTTCTGCCATTTTGCGAAAACCGGTCAGCTTGCCACCCGCTATCGTAATCAGCCCAGAGGGGGAGAGAAATATTTCGTCTTTTCGAGACAACTCTGACGGCCCTTTTCCTTCTTGATAAATGAGTGGACGTAGGCCAACCCAACTAGATTTCACGTCTTCTCTTGTTAATTTCAAGGTAGGGCACAGCTTGTTTACAGCATCCAGCAGATAATCCCGATCCCCTGTTGAGGCTATTGGATGTTCAATATTATCTTGGTACGCCGTATCCGTCGTACCTACATAGACAATCTCACCGCGCGGAATCGCAAACACCATTCGACCGTCACTTGTGTCAAAATAAAGAGATTGTTTGATTGGCATACGCTCATAGGGAATGACAATATGTACACCTTTGGTCAAATGCAGTCGTTTGCCTCGCTTGGATTTATCGAGTTCCCGCAAATTGTCTACCCATGGCCCAGTGGCATTGACTATTTTTTTCGCTTTCAGCAAGTACTCTTTACCGCTACAGCAGTCAGTCACGTATGCCCCTTCAATACGACCCTCCACATAATAAAACCGGGTCACTTCGGTATAGTTGCAGGCCAATGCGCCTTCAATGAGGGCCGATCGCATTATTTCAAGCGTAAGACGAGCATCATCAGTCATGTATTCATAGTACATTCCTCCGCCAAGCATCCCATCCTTTGACAACAGCGGCTCATGGGTAGCAGTAATGGACGTAGACAGCATCGTACGCCGCTCATGTTTCGTGACCCCAGCTAACCAGTCGTACAACCAGAGACCTATGGATGTACTAACTGGACCTAGCGATCCGCCTTTATACATGGGGAGGAGCATTTTCAGTGGATGGACGAGATGGGGAGCCAAATGGTAGAGTAACGCGCGTTCTTTCCCCACCTCTTTAACTAGACTAATTTCCCCCTGTTTTAAATAGCGCAGTCCGCCGTGAATTAATTTCGTCGAACGACTACTTGTTCCCCAACCAAAGTCCTTTTTCTCCACTAACCCAACATTCAAACCCCTAAGTGATGCGTCCCAAGCAATCCCTGCTCCAGTAATACCTCCCCCCACAATGAGTAAATCTAATTGTTGTTCCGCCATCTTCTTTAGACAAGGCTCCCGATCTGTGGCGGAAAACGAATTCCTGACACCCACAATACCACCTCCAATATTTGTAAACATTTACATAACCCGAATTTAACTTGCGAAAAACACAAAAAAGACGCACACCATTTCAAAACAAACTACGTCTTGAAATACTGTGGTCTTCTCGATATCTCTGACCATAAAAGAATTTTATTATTTGTAGACTATTCTGTTTCTTCTTATTCGTCAACCTTTTTTTGTGTTTCTTATAAAACAGACTGAATTAGATAGATGAAAACAATTTCCGAAATTGCTTGACTAAAAATGAACGATCAGCTCTATTCCCACCTTACATAGTACATACTTTTATGTTAAGCGTACAACTTCTCTGCATGATACCTGCTTGAAGACGTTAAAGTCGTAGGTGACCACACCTGTGACCCTCTCGTAGGTCGTCCCGATCGCCAAAGGCAGGGATGCACCTGGCCGAGAAACAAATGTCCCGCTCTCATCCCTCAGCGTATAGTTGCCATTTTCCCGGAGAGCGAAACAGCTTGTCCCGTCGGATTGTACAGTTCAATATAGTCATTTTTGTAGAAAGCCCCGCTGTTTCCCCCGCCTCCGTAAACTTCGCTGATGACCAGATGATCGGCGATATTCGCCTTAGCCTGCGGCAGCCAACCTGCCGGAGTGATTGCTCCGATCAATACGGTGATCGTCAGCCCCAGCGTTCGAAAGCGACTGTAGTTGCTCCTCTGTTTCACCATTTTCTTTCTGCCTCCTCTATCTCGATTTGGATCTGTTTCCTCCAATCGTAAACAAGCTGTCTAATTTTTACGTAAACAAAATGTAAAGAATACAGCATTATTTCCAATATCTATAAAAAAAAACACCGAAAGGCATAGGCCCTCTCGGCGGTTTGTAGGTCTTTTTTCATTCTGTTATGGCTAATCATTCAGGGCTCTCTATTGGGAAGAAACCAATTTCTCGACCTTAGCCTTTGTAAAAACTCCAATTTATAGTATTCTTCGTACACATGAGATCTTGGATACCAGCACCTTCTCTCTGTAACGCTAACAACACCAAAGTAGTAAAGTAATAGATCCGCTTGCACGACTTTCTTTCTCGTATACTTTTCCGTTATTCTATTCATCAAAATATCAGCCGTTAAACTTACTCCTTAAACCTAGTCGATTATTGCGTATCTCATCTAAAGAACTGCAATTCAGATCAAAATAATCATATGTTCTTGCGTGTAATGCAGAGTCATTTTAGGTTTCTTGTAAGGGAATTATTCTTGTTTACTGTCGTTATTTTCATAGATAAAATGCAATATCAAGCATTGAGTGAATTGTTACAATCAACATACCGTCTTATTGTTATATATCACGTAATATCACTATCTTGTTTTTGAAGTCACTGTTGATATATTCTCTTGAGAAAATTCATACCACGTTACATCCCTTTTAGCATCTTCTTCTTTAACAAAAGCTTTATATGAATCTTTAGTAACTAGTTTATTATTGATGTAGTATGCTATGGCGAATGTGGTGGATGATTCATCAGTAGCACTTGATTCATGATAAGCTAATTTGTCAGTTTCACAGGAATTGGTTTGGAATCTTAATTTTCCATATCCGTTGTAAGTTAACCCGCCGCTTAACCATCTAAATGTTCCGTCAGTTTTAAGACCACTTAACTGGTCGTTTCCAAAAAAGTAGCCATAGACTTCACCGTTCATATAATGCAGGACTTCAACAAAATTTGGATTTTCATCTACTGTTAATCCAAGAACAACTTCAGGTATTTTGTCACCATCCATATCAAGCACGGCAAAGTGATTTATTTTAGATGTAGTTCCATAAATCTCGTTATTAGTTAAAAAATCATTCAAATATACCTTTTTCTTAGTTTCTATGCTGTAAAATTCAATCTTATTTTGCAATACTATCTTATATGCTTCCATTGCTAAACTCTTATTGTTCTCAGGTTTACTTTCAGAAGGAGTAATATGGGCAGAAGAAGTAATTGTTGGAACACTGGTGTCAGAAATTTTATTACTACTTGAGCTACTGTCATTATTTGGGTTTAAACTGCTTTTATTGGTGGAACACGCAGTTATTGAAATACTTAACAGAAACATAAGAAGCACACACTTAATTTGTGATTTCATTTAATCTCTCCTCAACTATTTGCTTCTGTCGCACTTCATATTACAATCCGTCATACTTAAAGGAGTAACTTCATTACGCTCAGAATAACCAACCAGTATCGAACAAGAGTTTCTTAATCTCCAAGAACACTCAATGTTCAAACTGCCGTTGCTGATCCTAATATAAGCTAGTTCACGTCTCATTGAGACAACCTCTTCTACTATTTGTCCTTTGAAGGTAGAGAAATCTATGTCACTTTGTTTGAAACCGATTTTCACGGCACTACTCCTCTTCAATCAAATTGGCTTCTCTTATATTTGCAACATACTTTTCTAGTATGCTTTGGCTCCAAACCATAACGATAGAACCTTTCATCATCAACGACTTCCATAATACTTCTCGCTCCATCTATCTAACCCCCAAACAACTTTCATCAGAACAATGACCTAAGCCTATTATACCATATATTGGTATTTAACCTTTCGTATCGTTAAAATTTTTACGTCTGGTTGCTGAGAAGATGTGTACTGCCCGATATTGATAACAGAGACATTCATTTAGCTGTAATCCACCCCCGAGTGTCCTATGGCATCCAACTCCCGCTCCCTTGTGAAGACAAAAAAATACCCTCTCAATGAAGAGAGGGCAATCCCACATTAACTTCTCATTCGTTATTTCCGTTCCAAACTAATAGTGAACAGCACTCCACATGTCCCGTATGCGGGAACATATCCACCGGCTGCACTTCACACACCTCATACGCCTCTGCCAGCACCTTCAAATCCCTCGCCAGCGTAGACGGATTACAGGACACGTACACAACCTTCTGCGGCCGCATCTCCAAAATGGTCGCAAGCAGCGCCTCGTCACAGCCTTTTCTTGGCGGGTCGACCACGATTACATCAGGTCGAATCCCTTGCTCTTTCCACGCAGGAATCACTACTTCAGCCGGGCCAGTCTCAAACGTAGCATTCTCCACGCCGTTCAACTCGGCATTGCGATTCGCATCCGCGATGGCTTCCGGCACGATTTCCACGCCGTACACATGCTTGGACTTCTGTGCCAAAAATAGCGAAATGGTCCCGATGCCGCAGTATGCATCAATAACGGTCTCGGTTCCCGTGGCACCTACGTACTCCAGCGTCTTGTTGTACAAGACTTCGGTTTGCGCCGGGTTTACCTGATAGAATGAGCGTGCCGAGATGGCGAATTTAATAGGGCCGATATAATCGTAGATGACATCGCTTCCCCAGAGGGTGACGGTTTTTTTGCCAAAAATGACGTTGGTCTTGTCCGGATTGACGTTCTGCACGATGCTGGTCACGCCTGACACTTGGGTGCGGATCGCCTCTACCAGCTCTTCCAGTCGAGGGATCGTCTCTTCGGTCGTGACCAAAACAACCATGACTTCCCCAGTCTGCACACCGATCTTGGCCACGACATGACGCAGCAGTCCGGTGTGACGTACTTCATCGTAGGGCTGAATGTTCAGTCCAGCTGCGATCTTCTTCACAGCAGCCACGGCTTCGTCATTCGCCTTATGCTGGATCAGGCACTCGTCCATGTCGATGATAGAGTGAGATTTCTCCGCGTAAAAGCCACCCACCAAAGCGCCGTTCTCTTCCCCGATAGGGACCTGTGCCTTGTTGCGATAGCGCCATGGATCGGTCATGCCGAGCGTCGGGTGAACGGTGATCGCGCCTTCTCCCTCAACAGGAAAGCCACCGATCCGACGGAGGTTGTCCCGGACGATCTGCTGCTTGTGGCGCAGCTGTTCCTCGTAAACGAGGTGCTGCAAAGAGCAGCCACCGCAACGGTCGTAGACGGGACAGGGTGGCATCGAGCGATAGGTACTCGCCTCCACGACACTCGTCATCTTGGCAAAGCCGAAATTTTTCTTCACATGGTCGACGCGCGCATGCACTTTCTCTCCAGCTAGTGCACCCTCGACAAATAGCGTATATCCTTCAACCCGGCCCACGCCGGCTCCTTCGTGATTCAGTCCGGTGATCTCCACTTCCACGGTTTGTCCGACACGAACGGGGACATTCAGCTCCGCCTTCGCTGTCGGCTGCGGTCCGCGCCGCTTCTTTGTTGTCTTCGCCACAGTTTCTTTGCTCCTTTATAACACAGACTCATTCCTGCCTAATCCTCTTTCAGACAAACGTTAGGGATGCTTCATCGGCATCCCCTCAGTAGTTGCTATTCATTTTACTATCTTCCTACGGCACGAACAACTCGATATGACCTGGTAATGCTTCCACGACGCAGGGTAACTGGCCGCCGAGCTCGCCGTCCAGATTGAGCTGTACTATTTCGGCTCCTGGAGAGGTCGCCTTGATGTAGTCAGATTGGAAATATAAAATGTTCGGGTCCTTCAAGTGCTCACCGCGCACAGCCGACGTCGCCAAGCGAATAAATTCCGCGATGTTCAACTTTTTTACCACGATGACATCCAGCTTGCCGTCGGATAGATCGGCATCTGGTGCCAGCTTGTCGAAGCCCCCGACAGAATGGCTGTTGGCAATGAGAAAGATCATGATTTCCTCGTCCAGCAGCACCTCTTTGCGACTTTCCAGACGGACGCGGATCGGGTGCAAAGATGGGAGCTTCTCCAATCCTTTGACGTAATACGCCAGCTGTCCGATCATCGTTTTCAGCTTGCTCGGCACCTCGTAGGTGAGATTCGTCAACGATCCCCCACCCGCGATATTGATAAAGTAACGGTTGTTGATCTTGCCCAAGTCAATTTTCTTTTTCTTCCCTTTGGTGATGATCTCGCAGGCGCGGCTGATCGATTTGGGAATGCCGACTGCACGGGCGAAGTCATTGCTCGTTCCGCATGGGATTATTCCTAAGGATGGGCGCGACCTTTGCTCCGCCATCCCGTTTACCACTTCATAGATCGTACCATCCCCACCAGCGGCGATAATGAGGTCGTAACCGCGGGCCACAGCACGTGCTGCTTCCTCGGTTGCATCATCTTCTCCTCTGGTCGCATGGCACGAAGTCTCATATCCGGCCGACTCCATCAAATCAAGGATATCCGGCAATCTCCGACGCACTATCTCCCGGCCGGAGCTCGGATTGTAGATTAATCTGGCTCGTTTCAAGGCAGATCCCTTCTTCCTTCCCTCGCTCACGGGTTTTACTCTGTTCTCTACTCATCATATCCTGTATAGCCATTTTTGGGAATCGCTATGCTGTCTTGGGCGTGATAAGATAGAAAAAGATGGTACAAAAAGGATGGGAGGGACAGTCGTGGAGCAAATCATTGTAGGTGTGGACGTCGGAGGAACGGCAATCAAGATGGCCCTGATTACCCCAGCAGGTGAGCTTGTGACAAAAGTACAGGAGCCCACACCCGTCACGCAGGGCGAAGACGGTATCTTGCAAAAAGTGGCGCAAATGGCAGAAGAGCTCCTTCACAAACACGGCTATACCAAGGAACAGACTCTTGGAATCGGTGTCGGCGTCCCTGGTCCGATTGATGCCAAGAACGGTGTCGTCCTACAAGCCGTCAATCTGCATTGGCGAATACCTGTCCCTCTCCGAGATAAACTGAAAGCGCTGACAGGCCTGAGCGTCGCCGTGGAAAATGATGCGAACATGGCAGCACTTGGCGAAATGTGGCAGGGTGCCGGTCAAGGTGCCGAAGATCTGGTCGCCATCACGCTGGGCACGGGAGTCGGTGGCGGTATCATTGTCCACGGGAATGTCGTCCATGGCATCAATGGCGTAGGCGGAGAAATCGGCCACATCACGATGACGCCAGATGGTGGTTCTATATGCAACTGCGGCAAAACCGGTTGCCTGGAGACCTATACCTCCGCGACCGCCATCATCCGCGAGGGTCAACTAGCGGCGACAAACGGAACAAGTCCCGCGCTAGCTACTGTACTAGCCGAGCAAGGGGTAATCAAGGCAAAGGACGTCCTCGATGCGGCCAAGGCTGGTGACAGCGCGTCTCTCGCGATTGTCAATCAGGTTGCGCTCTATCTCGGACTCGCTCTGTCCCATCTGGCGATCCTGCTGAACCCTGCCAAGGTCGTCATCGGCGGTGGCGTGGCAGCAGCCGGGGAGTTTCTCTTTTCCCGTGTCCGCGAGTCATTTGCTCGCTTTGTCCCGTTTACGTACGTCGTGGAGTCCACGCAGATTGTGGCAGCGAGCCTGGGAAATGACGCAGGTGTGTATGGTGCCGGCTGGATGATCCGCTCGCAAATGAACGATTAACACCTTTCAATCACATGCAAAAGGCGTTCCTGTCACGAGTCTTTCTCGTGGGAGCGCCTTTTCTTATGCGCAGGAATTGAGAGATTCCTTTCTACGAAACCGAGGTACGGGCAGACTCTGCTTGTCCCGCGGCTTCTTCCTTACCTGAAACGATGAGGACAGCCCCACTCAGCACCGCGGCTCCTCCCAGCAGCTGCAGCCAGTTAAATGATTCCCCCAACAGCAAGGCAGAACAGGCAAACGTCACCACCGGCTCCAGTGTGCTGAGGACGGACGCTTTTGTCGAGCCGATCAATTGCAATCCCCGGAAAAACGTGCTGATCGCAACCACTGTGGAAAAGATGACGATTCCACCCAATGCCCACCAGCCTTGGACGCCAAAGGACAGATCCACTCCTCCGTCTTTTTGTGCGACCAAGAACGTGGACATGCTCGCAAACAGGGAAATGTACGCAGAGGTGACAAAGGGAGAGAGTCCTTTTACCACTCGATTGCCCGTGACGATATAGACGGAATAAAAAAGGGCAGCTAACAGCGCCAGTCCGACTCCGAGTGGCTGAATCCCCCCAAAGGAAAGACCGAGTACCATCCCGAGTCCTACGAGCGAGATCAGCATCGCAATAATGGTTTTCTTGCGCAGCTTCTCTTTATCCACAAAGTAGCTCAAGATGGCGACAAACACAGGAAACGTATACAGCAGCAAGGCAGCCATCGAAGTAGGAATATACTGAACCGCTGAAAAAAAGCTAAGCGACTGCAGCGTATACATGATTCCACCCAGGCAAAACAGACTCAGCGCCTGTTTCCGATTGATCCGAAACGATTCCTTTCGCCAAGCAAGCCACCCAAAGAAAAGCACAGAGGCAAAAAGAAACCGCAAAAACAACAACGTCGAAACAGATACGCCTGCACCGTAGGCATAGACCGCAAAGATGGACATGACGCCGAAGCCAGCTGCAGACACAAATACGTATAAGACCCCCAAATAAAGTGGACTCACTCAAACTCACCAGCTTTCCATTCTTGGCAGCGACGCCTTCCCACACCAAAACTATCTTTAATTTTTGACGACAGCCCCTTCTCTGCGAAACAATCGGGACGTCACGGCAATGATCACCACGACATACAATAAAGATGTCCCCAGGCCGATTAGCCCATGGACCAGATCGACTTTTCCGTAAAAGACTTCCTTGCATAGCGCCACACCGTTAAAAACGGGCAAGACATAATAAAAAGTGGGGATATCGACCGGATTGAGTGGCATCAGCATGTAAGACGGAACCATAGCCGCAAAGATGACGCCGCTCATGTACGTCTGCCCTTCCTTAAACGACTTCGCAATGGTGCTCAACACGAGCTCCAAGCCAGCAAACGTGGCAGCGAGCAACAGAATCGTCAGCACCAGAACGAGCAAAGTGGCAGGCGAAAAAAAGCCTAGAGAAAACCCTGGTCCCTCGGAACCCAATGGTCCAAAGCTCAACACCAACGACACAGACACGAGTGAAGCCGCAGCACTCATACTGCTCATCACCATGACAGCCATGAGCTTGGCGGTCAAAATGTGATTGGCAGCAATCGGTGCGGTCATCAACGACTCCAATGTCCCCCGTTCTTTTTCCCCTGCGACCAGATCGTTGGCAGAAGCCACTCCTCCAGAAGCTAAGGATACGACAAGCATCAAGGGAATAATTCCTGCCAGCATCCCTCCGGACAACCGTTCCTCCGTAGCAACGTTTTCATAGGTAGGAGCGATTGGCGATATAGCCTTCTCAGACAAACCCGCATGCTTCAGACGCTTGGCTACGATCTCCTGGCTGTACGATTTGACAGTCTGATCAATTACGTCTCGCGCATACACAGACTTCTGATTCGTGGAGTCGTAAGCAACAGTCAGCTCAGCCGTTCCTCCCGCAGATATCCGCTCTTCGAAATTCGAAGGAATCGTAATAATCGCGCGAAGGGTTCCAGCCTGCAGTGCTTGTTCTGCATTTTCTGGCTTCAGGATACGAGCGCCGGGGATTTTTTCGAGGGCGGTGACCAGCCCGGACGTTCCAGTGACCGCGATCGGCACATAAGCGCGAGCTTCCTTCTCCACATTGCTGTAGGACATCCCCAGCAAAAAGAATACGAACGGAATAATGACCAGTGGCACCAAAAACGTTCCCAGCAATGTCTTGCGATCGCGAAACAGATCGAGCAGTTCCTTTTGAAATACCGTCCAGATGACACTCCTGCCCATCAGTTCTCGCTCCCTTCGACCACGGCCATGAAAATGTCGTCCAAATCTACGATCCCAAATTTCTCGCGCAAGCTTTCCAGCGTCCCGGCAAAGCGTAGACGTCCCTTGTGAATCAGTGCGATCCGCTTGCATAGCTTGTTGATCTCGCCCATGTTGTGACTAGAAAACAGGATCGTCTTTCCTTCTTCCTGCATCCGGCTGACCATTCTCCGGAAAATATTGGCGGCCGTTACATCCAATCCTGTTGAAGGTTCATCTAGCAGGATCACATCCGGATCGTGGACGAGCGTGCGTGCGATCGCCACTTTTTGTTTCATCCCCCGGGAAAAAGCGCCTACCCGTCTATCGATAAATTCATCCATATCCAGCATCCGGCTCAGGCTGTCGATCCGCTCCTTCAGCCTCGCTGGTTCCAATCCGTACAAGCTACCAAAATACGCGATGTTCTCCCGTGCCGTCAACCGATTGTACAGACCGACATCTCCCCCAAAGAGGATGCCAATCCGCCTTCGCACTTCGACTGGATCGCGGCGAACCGAATATCCACTGATTTCGATATCTCCCTCGGTAGGCTGTAAAATGGTAGCCATCATCCGCATCGTGGTTGTTTTTCCAGCGCCATTTTCCCCCAGGAGGCCGTATACTTCACCAGCCTCCACCCGAAAGGACACATCCTGCACGGCAGTAAAATCCCCAAATCGTTTGCCAACTTGTTTGACCTCGATCATCCGCACTCCTCCTTCCCGATGCATGCGGACACAGACGTCACTATCATGCTTTCTAATTTAAAACTCTGCTTTCACGTAATAAGCCGCACGCTTTCCGCCCTCACCTGAAAACGTCACCTGGATCGCCCCTGTTCGGCCAATGAGCAGGCGCGGAACCACAGCAGCTACTTGAAACTCTCGCTGCTCGGCATCGACTCGAGCTATTTTGACTGTCCCAGGCGGCGTGAAGACCTGATCACCATCCATTGTATAAAACGTCAACGAGACTTCCCCAGGCAGACCATTGGTGTGTCCCGTGAACGTGATCGTCTGAAACGACGTAGGTCCCGCTGATACTTTGGTCAGGCTAAACAAGGGATGGTTCAGCTGAAGCTTTTGTCCTTTTTGCCAATGGTGCACGTATGCATCAAATTCCTGCGTGGCAAGCTCGCGGGATATGCGGAGCATCTGGTGGATTGGCGAGACCGAGACAGTCGAATCCAAAGAAATCGTCAAACTAAGAGCCAATAATAGAGGAAGCATGCTGATCAACTCCAAATAATGGATGTCCTTAGCATGCCCCGCTTGTACTACGTCCTATGTGCCGACTGACTAAGCCACAGTCCCGGATAGCGCTCCATACACGCTGCCAGCGAAAAATCTTTAAACAACGCCAAAAACGATTCGGTATTGTTGATGTAGTGACGTTTTTCCGGAAGATTTGGATTCTTTTCAGCAAACAAGAGAGCAACCAGATGATGAACAGGCACGCCCCCTGCCTCTTGATCGTAAATACCCTGTTCAGCCAAGACCTTCCCAAAGTAACGGACATACGTAACGGTCAGCGTCTTTTGCTGGCCATTTTCTTCCCACGTCGCAATCGAGCGGTCAAACGTCTCTGCTGGAGATCCTCCTTTGCTCGGTGGTACACTTTCACCCGTGACGGAAATCAGTTTCATAACCTGTCCTTCCCCCTTTTCAATCCATCGTGTATGTTTCATTATAGGGGAGAGTGGAAATGGTTACAAATAATCCCTTTCCCGTTTGATCCTCAAAAAAAATTTTTAAGACTTTGTCAGAAATCCCGCTCGAATAAAGTCTATGTTTCAAGTCAACAAACTAGCGAGGAGTTTTTCGATGGATGCTATGATCTTGAATCGACATGAGGAACAGGAAGACGACGATATTGCCGATGACATTTTGGTGGAACGGGCCAAAGCTGGTGATCGTGAGGCGTTTGGCGAGCTGGTCAGGCGTCATCGTGCCAAAGTATACGGCTACGCGCGCTCATATACCCAAGAGCCGTTTATGGCAGAAGACATCGTGCAGGATGCGCTCATCCGTGCCTTTTTGCACCTCGGGACGTTAATGGACAGTCGCCGCTTCTTGCCATGGCTGCACCGGATCGTTCGCAACCAGGCCTACACGCGGATGCAAAAGGGACCACAGAAACGAGAGCAGGTCTTCTCAGGACTGCGCCCCAACTATAGGGATCAAGAACCTACTGACTGGGAGGATCTGGACAGCATCTTGCACCGCTTGAGCAGCAAATGGTCACAACCAGCTGATCCAAACACCAATCCTGAGGATGTCATGGTGCGCAGAGAGCTGCTCCAGACGATTACGGGGATGCTCCACTGCCTCAATCCACGAGAGCGGCGCATCGTAGAATCTCACTTCTTTGATCATCTCTCGCCGATGGAAATCGCCCGACTGTTCCAGATCTCCCAAGCCAATGTGTATCAGATTCTGTCGCGTTCTCGTAAAAAACTGATCCAGGAAAAAACTCGTGTCGTTGTTGACCAATACGTGCAATCTCGAAAGGAAGCGGGAATGATGAAAACAGTTGTCTTGAATACACCAGAAGCCTTATCTCTGAGAACGTGGGTTACATGCGTGATGTCCCTTCACGGTATGCTGGCAGCAACGGATCGCAAAATGTCTTTCCCCATGGTGATGGGCCTAAGCGGCCATGCGTTCCGATTGACTGTCGTGCCTGAACAGATTCACATTTCTGGACCTACCATGTTTGAATTTGACCAAGTGCTGCAACAAGGACTGCGCAACCTAGGCTTTGAATCCCGTTCCGTGAGTGAATTCAAGCATTGTACGGACATCAGTATCAACGCGAACCACGTAGATCCCGCTCTGCTCGATGCCAATGCCCGTGAAAAAAGACAACTATCTCAGCTACTGCCTCAAGCGCTAGAATTAATCCATCGTTCGATCGATCGGGGATACCCAGTCTTAGCGTGGGATTTGTTCATCCCTGAGTTCGGACTGATTTACGGATATGATGATGAGAAAAAACTGCTGCATGCTGGCGATAACTGCGGCCATAGCACGACGGTTCCCTACGATCATTTAGGTCGCGGACTCGTAGAGGATTTGTTTGTCCTCGCCCTCGATGAGCCGCTCGAAATCGATCAGCGCCAGAGTCTGATTGGTGCTCTTCAAATGGCGATCGCACATTATCGGGGAGAAGGCTCCTTCTTTGGGGCAATCAATGGTTTAGACGCGTATTCCAAATGGGTAGATGCTTTTGAAAAGCGAACCATCGAGCCAAACGGTAACGCGTACACATTGGCGATTGCTCAGGATGCTCGCCACAATGCCTCCGCCTTTTTGAAAGAGATTGCAGAGACGTGGACAGACTCTGTTTTCGAAGGTATTCGTTCTTCCTCACTTCAAGCATCTGACCTGTATGCAAAGATCGCCGACGGATACGCCCAGCTATGCCGACTCTTTCCGTTTCCGGCTGGCGGCGAACCGAATGATCCTGAACAATGCCAACAGGCAATCGCGCTGTTCACCACGATCGAAAGCCAAGAACAGCAAGCTGTGGCCTTGTTGGAGAATATGCTCGAAACTCTGACCGCATGAGGTCCTGAATCTTTTTATCACAGCTGCTCAAGCCTGTCTCCTTTCCTGAGAGACAGGCTTTTTTCTTGTGTCATCAACCAACTGAAAAAAGCGCCCTCCCGTTCGAATCGGGAGAGCGCCTTTGTGTCATCGTTTATAGGTCTTTCAGTACTTCCGCAATCAGCTTGTTGACCATCGGCGGGTTGGCCTTGCCTTTGGTTTGCTTCATCACTTGGCCGACGAAGAAAGCAGCCGCCTTTTCGTTTCCAGCCTTGTAGTCCGCAACAGCCTGCGGGTTGGAGTTGACCGCATCGACGACGATCTGACGCAGAGCGCCCTCGTCGCTGATTTGTACCAAGCCTTTTTCTTCTACGATCTTCTTCGGCTCTTTTCCGGTTTCCACCATTTCTTTGAAGACGGTCTTGGCGATTTTGGAAGAAATCGTGCCGTCTGCGATCAGCTTGATCATCTCGCCTAGCCCGTGTGGCGTCATTTTCACGTCAGCAAAGACCAGATTGTTGGCATTCAAGTGAGCCAGCAGGTCTACCATCAGCCAGTTGGCAACTGCTTTCGGCTCTGCCCCTGTCTTGACGGTTTCATCGAAGAAATCAGCCGTTTCCTTGGACATCGTGATGACCGCAGCATCGTCCTTGGACAGGCCAAAGTCATTTACATAGCGAGCTTGACGAGCATCCGGGAGCTCAGGAATCGTCGCGCGTACGGCTTCGATCCACTCTTCGGAGATTTGCATGCGAACCAGATCCGGATCTGGGAAGTAGCGATAATCATGCGCTTCTTCCTTGGAACGCATCGTCAATGTCTTCTTGTTGGCTTCATCCCAACGGCGTGTTTCCTGAACGACCTTGCCACCACTGGATACCACCTCGGTCTGACGCAGTACTTCATACTCCAAGCCCATTTGTACATTGCGGAAGGAGTTCATGTTTTTCAATTCTGCCTTTGTCCCGAATTCTTCTTGACCATAAGGACGGATGGAAACGTTGGCATCGCAACGCAGGGACCCTTGCTCCATGCGAACATCGGATACCTCGGTGTATTGGATGATCGCTTTCAGCTTTTCCAAATAAGCACGCGCCTCTTCTGGCGTGCGGATGTCTGGCTCAGAAACGATCTCAACCAGTGGAACACCTACGCGGTTGAAGTCTACTAAAGATTCTCCACCGAAGTCGCTGTGCGTCAGCTTACCCGCATCTTCTTCCAGATGCAGACGGGTGATACCGATGCGTTTTGTCTCTCCATTTACTTCAATGTCGATCCAGCCATTGTAGCCGATCGGCTGGTCGAACTGGGAGATTTGGTACGCTTTCGGGGAATCCGGGTAAAAGTAGTTCTTCCGGTCAAACTTGGTCTCACGGGAGATTTCGCAGTTGAGAGCGAGTGCCGCTTTCATGGCGAACTCTACTGCTTGCTTGTTCGTTACAGGCAGCACGCCCGGATGCCCCAAGCAAATCGGGCATGTATGGGTATTTGGCTCCGCACCGAACTCGGTTTTGCAGCCGCAGAAAATTTTACTGTTGGTGGATAGCTCGGCATGGACCTCCAAGCCGATGACGGTTTCGTACTTGCTCATGCTCTTACCCCCTCACCCATTCCGGCTTGCGCTGGTGATAGCCAACTGACTGCTCATAGGCATGAGCCACGCGCAATACGGTGGATTCATCAAACGCTTTCCCGATGATCTGCAGACCGATTGGCAGACCTTTTTGGGAGAAGCCGCACGGCACGCTGATCGCTGGCAGGCCAGCCAGGTTTACCGGCACGGTGCAGATGTCTTCCAAATACATTTTGACCGGATCGTCCACGTTCTCTCCAATTTTGAACGCCGTGGAAGGCGTCGTCGGATGGAGAATCACATCGAAGTCGGCAAAAATGTTGTTGTAGTCCTGAATGATCAAGGTACGCACTTGTTGAGCCTTTTTGTAGTAAGCATCGTAATAACCAGACGACAGGGCATAGGTACCGAGCATGATCCGGCGTTTTACTTCTGGACCGAAGCCTTGGCTGCGGGATTCTTTGTACAGCTCAATCAGGTTGGATGCATTGTCAGCACGCACGCCGTAGCGCACGCCGTCAAAGCGAGCCAGGTTGGAGGAAGCCTCCGACGAAGAGAGCAGGTAGTACGCAGGTACAGCATATTCGGTATGCGGCATGGAAACCTCGCTCCATGTCGCTCCCATGCTCTCCAGCTGTTTCAGCGCGGCCAGTACGGCATCGCGTACCTCTGGATCGATGCCTTCCCCGATCAATTCTTTCGGCACACCAATCCGAAGCCCTTTGACATCTCCAGTCAGTGCAGACAGGAAGTCAGGGACTTCTACATTTGCGGAAGTCGAGTCATACGGATCATGACCTGCGATTGCTTGTAGCACGTAAGCAGAGTCTTCCACGTTTTTCGTCACAGGACCGATCTGGTCGAGGGAGGAAGCAAAAGCTACCAGACCAAAACGGGATACGCGTCCATAAGTCGGTTTCAAACCTACCACGCCGCAGAAAGCAGCTGGCTGACGGATCGAGCCGCCTGTGTCAGAGCCGAGGGTAAAGTAAAAATGACGTGCAGCCATCGCTGCCGCCGAACCACCGCTGGAGCCACCTGGTACGTACTCGGTATTCCACGGGTTTTTTGTTGGGTAGAAGCCGGAGTTTTCGTTGGAACCGCCCATGGCAAACTCGTCCATGTTCAGCTTGGCTACGATAACCGCATCGGCATCCTTCACCTTTTTGGAGACGGTTCCGTCATGCGCAGGGTCAAAGTTGGCCAAAAACTTACTGGCGCAAGTGGTGCGTACGTCCTTCGTGATGAGGTTGTCCTTGAGGCCTGCTGGAAGGCCGTATAGCAGTCCTGGCTCCTCGCCTCCTTTGGCGAGACGCTCGTCCAATTGGCGGGCATGAGCAAGGGCTCCTTCTTCATCTACGTGCAGAACGGACTTGATTTCACTGTCGTGTTCCTTGATGCTGGCGATGGAAGCCTGCACCAGATCCGTCACGGACAATTCCTTTTTGCGCAGAGCGCTATGTATTTCGGACAATCGCTTGTCAAACAGCGACACAGTGGGTTCCTCCCTTCTCTTCTCCTGGGGTTATCATTCAAAAACAGCCGGTACTTTGAACTGTCCTTCTTCGTGGTCCGGTGCGTTTTTCAGCACTTCCTCACGTGGCAGGGACGGGCGATTGACGTCTTCGCGCATCACGTTTTTCACATCAGTCGCATGGCTGGTAGGCGCTACGTTGGATGTATCCAGTTCATTCAGCTTGGCAGCAAATTCCAAGATCGCATTGAGATCTTTGGTGTAACGCTCTGCTTCTTCCTCTGTCAATTGCAAGCGGGCAAGATTGGCTACGTGCTCCACTTCTTTGCGTGTAATGGCACTCATGTTTCCACCTCCGAATCGTATCACATAACTTTGATCTTACTTGAAAAGAGCGGGTTCAGTCAATTTTCACCGGGTTTCGCTTATAGTAAAAAAAGATTTACCGAAGTGCGTCTTTGTTCGGGCTGTCGTGGAAAGGAGGAAAAAGCAGAAAGTACGCTCCATATCAATGAAAAAAAGCCCAAGGCTGATTTGCTCAGCAGCCTTGGAGCTTTCTATGACGCTACTACGCGTAGCCTTTACTCGGTCTTCTCCGCCAGCAGTTGGCCCATGAGCAGGCTTTTGCCCATCTCGATGCCTTCCGCCCATTTGAGGTGGTTGGATTCGAGCAGCAAGATGACTGTGGAGCCAAACTCGAACCAGCCAAGCTCTTCCCCTTTTTGATAGTGAGGGGTGTCTACGATTAATTCGCTGGTCTGGCGGCCATGCTTGATGTTGGTCGTAGCCGTATTGTACGAGACCTTCACACTACCTACGAACAAGGCACCTACTTTGACCAGTGCCAGATCACCCATATCCTTGGTCTGGATGTACGTGACGAGGCGCTCATTGCGAGCAAATAGTCTGTCCACATTTTCAATACCCAGCTTGTTCACCGGGTAGAGGCGTCCTGGCAAATAGCAGTAACGGATCAGATCCCCTTCGACTGGCATGTGGATCCGGTGGTAATCTCTCGGGCTCAAATAGATGGTGATGAATTTGCCTCCGTAGTAGCGCTTTGCCTCTTCTACGGAACCGCCGAGCAGCTCAACGACATCAAATTGCTTTCCCTTGGCCTGAATCAAGGTACCCTCGCAAATATCTCCCAATTGGGACACCGTTCCGTCCACTGGGCTGACGATGACATGGTCACCGGGAGCAATCGGTCTCGCCTCTGGCTTGAGTCGGCGACAGAAAAATTCTTTCAGGGTACGATATTGGTTTACTGGCTTCTCAATCACGGTAGAATCAATGTGATAATGACGTATATAACGCTGAATCGCTAATCGACTAAATCTTGATGCGGTTATTTTCCCCATCGTTCGTGACATCGCATTTTGTGGCAAGCGATGAATTAGGACAGGTAGTATCTTTTTACGCATAGGACAACTCCTTGTTTTTCCCGATAAACATGCTTCTATAGAATCTCCAACTAAGAAGCTGAAAAAAGGATAACCTTACTTTACCACTTCAGCCAATACCCAGTAAACCCCGCACTCCTACCATCGGCTCATCATTTTCTTTGCTCCGCTTGCTATACTATAATAAGGTGGACAAGCCTACATTCAGGAGAACACAGATATGTCAAAGCTCGACATTGAAACATTAATCAGTCAATACGGGGATATCCTGACTAGCTTTTTTCATCATATGTCAGATATGTTCTTTCTTATGTCTGTTGAAGAGTCTACGAGCCTCGATCTGCATTTTCGCTACGTCTTGATGAATCCTGCTGCGATGCAAGTGGCCGGTCTCACGGAGAAAGTGTACGGTAAGCGATTAGAGGACGTGTACCCCGAGGCCAAAGCTGCCGAATTGACCAGCATGTACAAAAAAGCCGTTCAAAGCGGAGTACCCATTCACTTCACGAGTGAAGGCGATGTGATCGGCGAATCGATCCTCTCCCCTGTTTTCAACAAAGATGGAGTATGCACGCATGTATTTTCTGTGACCCGCGACATTACGGAGCGCAAACACCTGGAGTCCAGGCTAGAGTATTTGGCGTATCACGACGTATTGACTGGCTTGCCAAATCGGCGCCTGCTCTACATCCATTTGCAAAATGCCTTGGCTACAGCGAAAGCAAACGACGAGCTTGTCGCCGTCCTTTTCCTCGACTGCGACCACTTCAAGCAAATCAACGATACCTGGGGACACAATACAGGTGATCTCTTCTTGCAAATGCTCGCAAAGCGACTGACTTCTTGCGTTCGCGAAGGGGATACCGTAGCACGCCTAGGTGGCGATGAATTCATCGTCACCCTCACAGGAATCCAGTCGCAGCAGCAGGTGGAAAAAGTATCGAGGCGAATTTTGCTTGCCTTACAAGAACCATGGGCTATCGAAGAGAGTACCTTTCTTTGCACGACCAGCATCGGAATCTCTCTCTATCCTTTCACCGCCCTCGACGCGGACCAGCTCCTAATGAATGCCGACAAAGCCCTCTACTCAGCAAAAGCTGCGGGTCGCAACCAGTTTCATTTCTATTCCCCATAAAGAGGTGTACTGTCAAATTTTTTGAAAGTAAAACAGGAATAACGACAGTGCCGAAAACAGAAAGCTGACCAAGTACAGAACAACAACCGTCTGTTTAGCGGTCAAGCCATGCGACATCAACCGATGATGCACATGACGACGATCCGCTTGATACATGGGAGATCCCGCGAGTAATCTGCTGATCATCACTTGTACGGTATCCACGACTGGCAGCCCCAGTGCGAGTACCGTGACCACGAGTGAAATGAGCGTAGCCCCTTTCATCGTTCCCTCCAAGGAAATAATCGCAAGGGCAAAGCCCAAAAACATCGAGCCCGCATCTCCCATAAAAATTTTTGCCGGATAAAAGTTAAAGCGCAAAAAAGCAAGCGCAGCCCCCGTCAATGCAACTGCCAAAAGCGCTGTCAAATCCTGCCCCTTTACCATCGAGAGAAAAAACAGGGTGACCGCTGAAAAAACCGTAGCTCCTGCCGCCAAACCATCTACTCCATCCAAAAAGTTCACCATATTGATCAAGCCGACAATCCAAACCACAGTTGCCAGAAACGATACCCAGACAGGGAACGTGATGAATGCTCCATCTTCCCCTCCCAGCCAGGAAAGACTGACACCTCGAAATCGGATATCGAAGAAAAATACCATCATACCTACCAACAACTGTACCAATAATTTGGGTAACGCCGGAAAATCTTTTTGCATGCCTTTGAACGCATCATCTGCCCACCCAATTGCCATCAAAACAGCTCCGCCAACCGCCAAAACTGCAACGATTTTTTGCACCCCTGCAAAAAAAGCTGACACCACTATCATCCCGACGAACATCGCCACTCCACCAGATAATGGCATGGGATGACTATGCCCTTTTCGTCCTCTCGGTATATCCAGCAGCTTCGTTTTCCACGCCAGCCAATGAGCAGCCGGCATCAATAAATAGACCAGAAAAAAAGAAGATAGGCCTGAAACCACATAAGTAAACAGCTCCCTCACCTGCCCGCACTTTATTCTTGTCTCTAGTGTGGACAAAATGAACAAAAAAAAGCCGCCTCCGTGAAGAGGCAGCTCGTTTGAAAGAGAGTCTTACAGTTTTTCGGAAACCAGTTTTGCTTGCGTGAACAGCAAGAGGTAGTCAGGGCCACCTGCTTTGGAGTCCGTACCAGACATGTTGAAGCCCCCAAATGGATGCACACCTACCAACGCACCTGTGCACTTACGGTTGAAGTACAGGTTACCTGCATGGAACTCTTCACGAGCGCGCTCCAGGTTGGCACGGTTGCGGCTGATTACAGCGCCAGTCAAGCCGTACTCGGTGTTGTTCGCGATTTCCATTGCATGGTCAAAGTCGTTAGCTTTGCAGAATGCTACTACAGGTCCAAAGATTTCTTCCTGCATGATGCGAGCTGTCGGAGCTACGTCAGCAAATACAGTTGGCATAATGAAGTAGCCAGAGTCTGGGCCTTTTTCGCCACCTGCTACCAGTTTCCCTTCTGTTTTACCGATCTCGATGTATTCCAAAATTTTGTTGTACGCTTTATCGTCAACCACTGGACCTGTGTAGAAATCGTTGCTGCGGATATCGCCTACAGTCAGGTTTTTGGTCAGTTCTACTACACGATTCAGCACTTGATCGTAAACATCTTGGTGTACGATCGCACGGGAGCAAGCGGAACATTTTTGACCGGAGAAACCAAATGCAGAAGCAACGATCGATTGAGCAGCCAATTCCAGATCGGCATCGTTGTCTACTACGATGGAGTCTTTACCGCCCATTTCAGCAATCAGACGCTTCATCCATTTTTGTCCTGGACGATGTTTTGCAGCCAGCTCATTAATGCGCAGACCTACGTCGCGGGAACCTGTAAAGCTGATGAAACGAGTTTGTGTGTGCTCGACGAGGTAGTCACCGATTTCGCTGCCGGAACCAGGAACGAAGTTCACTACACCTGCTGGTACGCCAGCATCTTCGAGGATTTCCATGAATTTCGCAGCGATGACAGGAGTCGTAGATGCAGGCTTCAGTACTACGGTGTTACCGGAAACCAGCGCTGCCGTCGTCATACCTACCATGATCGCGAGCGGGAAGTTCCAAGGTGGGATTACGATACCTACACCCAGTGGAACGTAGTACAGCTCGTTATCTTCATCCGGGATGCGAGGAAGATCATGGCGCTGGGACAGCTTATCCATTTGACGAGCATAGTACTCCATGAAGTCGATTGCTTCTGCCGTATCCGCATCTGCCTCTGGCCAGCTTTTTCCTGCTTCTTTTACGAGCCAAGCAGAGAATTCATGCTTGCGGCGACGCAGGATCGCTGCTGCTTTTGTCAGGTAACGGGAACGGGAAGTACCAGGTACTTTTTTCCACGTTTCAAAAGTGCTTGCTGCGACTTGAATCGCTTTTTCAGCCAGAGCTTGGTCAGCCTGGGATACCACACCTACTACTTGTTCTTTATTGGAAGGGTTGATGGAGCGGGATTTCTTTTCGGTTTTGATGCGCTCTCCGCCGATGATCAGGTCATATTCCCGGCCCAGCTCGCTTTCTACTTTCGCGAGTGCTTCTTCAAACGCCTTTTTATTTTCCGGTAAGCTAAAATTGGTAAACGCCTCGTTTTTGAATTCTACTTGCATTGTGACGCCTCCTTATCGATTTCTTCCATGTTTGGGTTCACTCTTTATTCATATGCAAGGATCATACCAACAAAACCGCCTTCCCACACACTTCGTTAGTCTTTGCATTTTACTCGAAAAACAACAAGGAAGATGACACGACAGAAATGAACACATTTGTCTTGCTCGTGCACACAATTGCACATAAGTGTTTTGCTTTCTAAAAAAACGCAGGAAATACACCCGCTTCCTTTTTCCACTCGATCAAACTGTAGTGGAGGAGAGGAAAAAAGAGAAAACGCTCCAGCTTCATAGGAACACCTACTGGGGGTCATCCCTGTCCGGCTCCATATAAAAAACGAAACCGCGTCCAAAGCAGCCGTCTCAGGGAGCTTATCAGAGGTGGACGCTTAAAACCGTGTTTCGTTTTTTCCATTGTGCCTTAGTAGGTTTTCCTAAGATCTTCCGCTTATTTCTTCTTTTTCCTCGACCAGCTTTGGCTCTTCCACTCCCTGTATTCCGGAGGCTTTCCAAGGAGTTTCTTTGAGAAAAAACCCTTCGTGGGACAATGCCTAAGAAGAACGAAACTTAGTTCTCCTTATTCAATCGCTCCCGTGACACTTCGAACTGGCATTTTTGCCGACTTCATTCTTCTCTTGCTTCACCAACGCCCTTCGAAGCGGCTACTACTTTACCGCGTCCCCGTGAATCGTTGTGGAGCGGACTGTCTATACTCCCTTGCAGGGCCGCCGAACCTGTTCGGCGGGGATGGCCGGAGCGCAGATCGGAAACCCGCTTCTCCCCACCACCACAGCACGTATGAGCCACCAAAAAACTTATAAATTCCTATCTGTATAGCAAAAAAAAGCTCCCTCACGATTCGACGTAAAGGAGCCTTCTTTTTTACTACTGCCTGTATATATGCATATACGGTTCGCCACTGGTTGGTCGGATGTAGATCGCCAACGGCTTATTCATCGATTGTACGTACAGGTTGATGTGTACGCTCTTGTCAAAGAGCTGATTGATGCTTCCCGCCGCAAATTGCGTGAACTGCAGAACCTCTGTGCGGGAATCATACTCTGCCGTAGCAGTGATGGTCAGCTCCGTCAGCCTGCCACCCATGAAACGTCCTACGCCCGTCATCCCGATATACTCGCCAAAGTACGATTGGGACTGACGCATCAGCTTGTCAAACTGCAACGACTGCTGAGCGTACTTCTTCTCCACATCGGTGCTCGGGAACAAGTAGAACTCCTCGTCGATCGGTTGCCATTTGGAAATAGCTGCTTCATTGGCATTGACAGTACCAGACATGATGAAATGTCCCGGCACGAATGACGAATTCGCTTCTGGCACCTGGTACAGAAGGACTAGCATAGGGACTGTCGGGGTGTTCACTCGAATCGACTGGATAATACGTGATGCCAGCTGCTGACCTTTTGCCTGCAATTCCTGCGTCGTGTACTTTTTATCCTGACCCGTCGCATCCTGATATTCAGGAGTAAGCGACAGCCCTATCACCATACCTTCCAATTGCCCCAGACGATCCTTATCTTTGCTGACGTAATCGTGCTCCAGTACATGGACCAGAATCCCTTTTTTCTTTTGTCCGTTGGCCGCGCCCGTTTTCTCTTGAGCAATCCATTCGGTTACCTGTTCTTTTTTGATCTGCTGACCTTCTTGGAACAGATACTCGGATGTTGGGAACGTGTCTCGGGCAAATTCCATCAATCCCAGCTCCAAATGGCTGAAATCAATGCGGTACTTCGTGTCACTCAGCATGCCGCGAGTCTGGTTCGGTTTATAGGGAGGAATACTGCCGTAGTAATCTTCCGAAACTTCCACTACCGGAGACAAGGATGGCGTTGCGGGCTCTGGTCCTGTTTCCTGACCACGTGGCAGAAGCGAGCATCCTGTTGTTGCGATCACCAGAAGTATAGTTGTTATCAGCTTGCATCCTGTCAAAAACTTCGCTTTCATACGCTACTCCTTAATTCCATTTGACCCATCTGCTGTCGGATAGCTTGTAGATCAGAGCAGATTCTCCTACCCCAACCCATTTCGTATCTCCTTCACCAGAAGAAATCATGATCAGCTTTTCAGGCGAACGTGCATCTAGCAATCGCCACTCACCTTTTACTTTTTCAAACACGCCTTGTTCCGTTGCAACTGCCAATACACCCGTGCGTCGGTCGACAGAAAGAGAGTAGATCTGTTGGGCCCCAGGGAGAACCTCCGTCTTCCATTCCCCGTCCTCATTATAGAGCAAGCTGAATTGCGCCGCTACATAGAGACGATTTTCTTCAGGATTGAAATCCATCGCAAATACTTCCTGGTCCATCGGTTGCCAGAGACTCCATTTTTGGCCACTGTCCACGGACTGATAGATCCCTTCTCCAGATACGAAGGCGAACAGACGAATCTGCTCCCCCTCACGAATCCCTGCAAAGCTGCGAATATCAGCAGGGTGGGGCAATCCTGATCCGATCGGATTCCATTGCTTGCCACCGTCTGAAGAATGAAGTACGCCCTCACTTCCTGCTGCGTAAATCTGATGAGGGTCTTTTGGATCGACAAACCAGCCTGCGATATCATGCTGTTCCAACTGGGTAGATAAGAGGCTCCATAATCCTCCCGGGTTCGAACTGTACACCCCCGAATGAGTGCCCACCCATATCCGCTCCGAATCTGCAGTCATCGCCAGATTGTGCACGGTTTCTCCTTTTTCCAACACATCCTGATAGGTTAGGTCACCCTTTAGAGCCGCTGCCGTCACGGAGGGTGGTGGAGCCGGTTTGTTCTGCTCGCTGTCATTGCAGCCTGCCAAGAATACCAAAACCATTGCTCCGCATCCCCATCGTAGGAAGCCCTTCATGCTCTTCACGTCCCTTTCCATACTCATCCAGTCCGTCGCCGCTACGCTCTGGTGTTAGCCGTTGCTTTCCAAGACTTGCAGGAAGCCTGCCTCGTCCATTACAGCCACACCCAGTTTTTCGGCTTTCTCCAGCTTGGAGCCTGCCTTTTCACCCGCAATGACCAGATCTGTTTTTTTACTGACGCTGCCTGTCACTTTTCCGCCCAGACGCGCGATTGCTTCTTCTGCTTCCTGACGCGACATTTGCGCCAGTGTACCTGTGAGCACGATTGTCTTGCCCGCGAACGGCAGATCAGCTCCACTTTCGATACGCAAGCCCTTGTACTCCATATTTACTCCAGCCAATTTCAACCGTTCGATGACGGCTTTTGCCTGTGACTGATCAAAGTAATTGACCATACTGGCAGCCATCTTCGGACCGATCTCATCGATCTGGGTCAAATCCTCTTCACTCGCTTGCATGATCACATCCATCGTACCGAAATGCTCGGCGATCACCCGAGCTGCTTTTGCTCCCACCAGTCGAATCCCCAAGCCGAACAAGACACGCTCCAGTGAGTTTTCCTTGCTCGCCTCAATCGCCGCGAGCAGATTGTCGACGGACTTTTCTCCCATCCGCTCCATGCCCAGCAAAACATCACGCTGTTGATGCAAATAGTAGAGATCTGCCACGCTGTGGATGATACCGTCGTTGAACAGCTGTGCCACTACTTTTTCGCCCAGGCCATCGATGTTCATCGCCGTTCGGGAAACGAAGTGAATCATCCCTTCCCGAATGAGGGCCGGACACATCGGATTAATACAGCGCAGTGCTACTTCTTCCTCTAGACGCACGAGGTCACTGCCGCACTCTGGACAATGGGTCGGCATAGCGAAAGGCAGTTCGTCCCCAGTCCGGCGCTCTGGAAGCACCGCGATGATTTCCGGAATGATGTCGCCCGCTTTTTTCACGACCACATGATCGCCAATGAGCAAGCCTTTCTCCCGAATGATATCCTCATTGTGCAACGAGGCGCGTTTGACCGTCGTTCCTGCCAGACTCACAGGCTTGAGCAGAGCCGTTGGCGTAACAGCGCCCGTACGCCCTACGGATACTTCGATGCCCTCAAGCACCGTCACAGCTTCTTCAGCCGGGAACTTGTAGGCGATCGCCCAACGCGGGCTTTTTGCAGTGAAACCAAGCTCCTGCTGCTGCGCATAGCTGTCCACCTTGATTACCATACCGTCGATCTCGTATGGCAGACCTGGTCGCTTTTCCGTCCAGCCTGCGATAAAAGTGATCAAGTCCTCGATGTCGTCGAACACACGGCGCTCCGGATTGACGGCAAAGCCCAACGTTTCCAACAAATTGAGCCCTTCACTGTGTGACTCGACTGTCTCACCCTGCAATTCGCCGATGCCGTAGATGAACGTGTCAAGCTGACGAGCAGCGGCAATCTTGGGATCGAGCTGTCTGAGCGAGCCAGCTGCTGAGTTGCGCGGATTGGCGAAAAGAGCTTCGCCCCGTTCCTCACGCTCCTTGTTTAGTCGCTCAAAGGCACCTTTGGACATATACGCCTCGCCACGAACTTCCAGTGTCAACGGCCTCGTCAGTCGGAGCGGAATGGAACGGATCGTTCTGAGATTTTGCGTAATGTCTTCACCGGTCGTTCCGTCCCCACGAGTAGCCCCACGTACGAACACTCCATTTTCATAATGAAGCGAGACGGCCAATCCATCGATCTTGAGCTCGCCTACATAACGCACCGCTTGATTGCCGACTGCCTGGCGAACACGACGGTCAAAATCCCGCAGGTCCTCTTCATTAAAGGCATTGCCTAGGCTGAGCATCGGTGTTTTATGTACCACCTTTTCAAAGAAAGGGAGAGGCTCCCCGCCCACTCGCTGGGTCGGGGAATCTGCTGCGATTAGTTCAGGAAAGCTGTTTTCCAGCTCTCGCAAGTCCCGCATCAATTGATCGTACTCCTGATCTGAGATCTCAGGTCGATCCTCTTCATGGTAAAGACGATTATGCCGCTCAATTAGTTTCGTTAATTCCGCAATTTTTGTTTCCGCCGTCAATCGATCCATCTCGTCCACCCTTTACTTTACCGATTCCGATGCTTTATCCCCGTTCAATCGGAGCAAATTTTGCCAACAGCTTTTTAATTCCGGTTGGGCTCGGGAAAGCAATGTCCAGTTCCATGTCGTCACCGGTTCCTTTTACTTTGACGACCGTACCTGTGCCCCACTTGCCATGCTTTACTTTGTCTCCCACTTTCCAATCCAATCCTGCTGCTGCGCCGTGGCCTGGCAGTTTGTCTCCTGCCTGTGCTGCTGCTGGGCGAGAGAATGGCGATCCGGATGCCGCTGCCGTACGCCCCGCCATGCCCACACGAGTAGCACCTGCTTGATAGCCTCCGCCACCAAATGGAGAACGTGCCGCTTCACGCTGGCCGAATCCTCCGCCACCGCCTCCACCATAGGCTCGTTCCGCAACAGGGCTGCCGTCGAGCAAGTCAGCCGGTATTTCCTGTAAGAATCGGGAAGGCGCATTGACGTTTGTCCGCCCAAATAGAGTACGCATCCGCGCGCAGGTCATAAACAGGCGTTCTTCCGCACGAGTGATCCCCACATACGCAAGACGACGTTCTTCTTCCATCTCGGTCTCGTCAAAGAGCGAGCGGCTGTGAGGAAAGACCCCTTCCTCCAAGCCAACGAGATAGACGACTGGGAACTCCAGACCTTTGGCGCTGTGCAAGGTCATCAATACAACCTGACCTTCTGCGGAAACTTCCTCCTGCGCTCCATTCTCGCCCAACGAATCGATGTCCGCCACCAATGCCAGATCGGTCAAAAACGCGAGCAAGCTCTTGTCCTCGTTTTTGCGTTCAAACTCTTGAGTAACGGAAAGAAACTCTTCGATGTTCTCCAGGCGAGCCTGTGCTTCCAAGGTTTTATCTTCTTTTAATGACTCCCGATAACCCGAGCGCTTGAGTACTTCCTCCACCAGTTCGGTGACGCTCAAGTAGTCCGTCATCTGGATCAAGCTCGTAATGAGATCGTTAAAGGATAAGATCGCATTGGTCGTACGCGCTGGCAGTCCCATATACCCGGTCTCCTGAATGGCGTTGAAGAGCGACTGCCCCCCGTTTGCATTGGCGTACGCCTGCAGCTTGTCTACTGTCGTGTCCCCGATGTTTCGCTTAGGGACATTGATGATGCGCGTCAAGCTGATGTCATCGTCTGGGTTGGAAATCAAGCGCAAGTAAGCGAGAATGTCCTTGATCTCTTTTCTGTCGTAGAACTTGGTACCGCCCACGATCGTGTACGGGATGTTCGACTTGATGAACACTTCCTCCACCACACGGGACTGGGCGTTGGTCCGATACAGCACTGCGAACTTGTCATAGCGTTTGTATTGGGCCATCTGTCTGCGGATCGAATCGACGATAAAGTACGCCTCGTCGTGCTCCGAATCTCCCTGGAAGCAGCTGATTTTCTCGCCGCCCACATTTTCCGTCCACAGCTTCTTTTCCTTGCGCAGCTTGTTATTGGCGATTACCTGGTTGGCTGCTTGCAAGATCGTTTTTGTGGAACGGTAGTTTTGCTCCAGTTTAATCATTTTCGCTTCGGGATAGTCTTTTTCAAAGTTTAAAATGATGGAAATATCTGCACCGCGCCATTTGTAAATGCTCTGATCGGCATCCCCCACGCAGCAAACGTTGCGAGACTTGTCTGCCAGCATGGAGATCAACAGGTACTGGGCACGGTTGGTATCCTGATACTCGTCGACGTGGATGTAGCGGAATTTTTTCTGGTAGAACTCCAGCACCTCTGGCACTTCTTTAAACAGACGAACCGTCGTCATGATCAGATCGTCAAAGTCCAGCGACTGATTGTTTTTCAGCTTTTTCTGATAGGCCTCGTACACCTTGGCTGCTACCTGAGAGAATGGATCTCCTGCCAACCGGGCAAAGGTCACAGGGTCCGTCAGTTCGTTTTTCGCAGAGCTGATCGCTGCCAAGACAGACCGGGGCTCATATTGCTTTGGATCGATATTCAAATCCTTCAGACATTGTTTTACTACTGACAGCTGGTCTCCCGCATCTAGAATGGAAAAGCTGCGGCTGATTCCCAGACGGTCAATATCACGACGCAAAATACGTACACACAAAGAGTGGAAGGTCGATAGCCAGGCATCCTGTGCCGCCGCTCCACCGATGATGTTGGCCACGCGATTTTGCATCTCTCGCGCAGCTTTATTCGTAAACGTAATCGCCAAAATACTCCAAGGCGCTACTTGCTTCACACTGATGAGATAAGCGATGCGCTGGGTGAGCACCTTGGTCTTGCCACTGCCCGCCCCGGCCAGAATCAATACGGGCCCTTCTGTGGTTAGAACAGCTTCCCGCTGCTCCGGATTTAAGCCTGATGTAATACGATCTACAGAAGACATATGTATAAGTCCACCTTTCCACGTTCCTAGACGAAAGCATATGTTCCTATTTTCGCACAGATCGGAGTCGAGTTCCAGTTTGTATACGGAATAGGAAACATCATCCTCTCAAATTTTGTCCGTTCGCTCTGGACCGCGCTTCTGGCAACAGGGGCTCATACATCATCATCGCTCGATTTTCCGTCACCCATTCCTCGTGCAGCCACTCTCCTTCTAACGAATACACGTTGCGGTACAACTGATTGGACCGCTCGTAGCCTCCCCACAAGAACGGCTGCACAGCGTGTTCTTTTTCTACCATCTCATATTTTCGTGTCGGTGGCATGTCCGCCCGCCATTCTCCAACCAAATGAGTATCGGTCACGTACGCATGAAGCTGGTAGAGATGGCTGGTCAGATTTGCGATCTGCAAATCGAGGTAGTTGTAAAAGCAGGTGGCACCGCTCCCGAATGGCTGCGTGCGTCTCGAATCGGGAAAAACGTCGTAGCTGTGCCGATGACGTTCGGTTACCGTCAATGGCGTGTGCAAGGTCATCCAATACAGCAGATTGGACAACTGACACAGCCCGCCGCCAACCCCCGCAGTCACTCGGCCGTGCGAAAGCAGCATCCCGTCGAGATAGCCTTTTTTTCGTGTAGGCTTCCCAATCGTACGCCAATAGGAAAAAGTCTCCCCAGGCCGAATCGTGAGACCGTTCAGACAGCGCACGGCGAGTCGAAGATTGGTCACCTTATTGTGCTGCATCCACATTTCCACGTCTTGCAATTGGCGCAGCAGGATCGTCTGATGGCGAAAGTGAATATGGGGCAGAAGCTCAGCGTTTCTACTACGCGCATACTTCTTTTGTCCAAAGATCCATTGTGCTTTCCTCTTCCACCTATAGTAGCAAACGCCAGCAGCGATTCTCCATCTGCTGCGAGTGATTGGCTTCATCATGTCCCTCCATATTTGCTTCTCATACAGCTTAAGACGGAAAATCATTCCAATTTGTTTCGTTTTCCCCTGCCTTTGGTTCCGGTGCTTTATCCCTTTCTTATTCAAGAAAATACCAGAAAACCAGTTCCTTGGAAATAGAGTGTTCCTCGACCACACAGGCCTTCTGAACGAAATTGGTACAAGCCGCTTCTTCTTTACATCACCTTCACTCACGCTTTACATTGCTCCTTTATCTTCAAGAGGAAGTTCAATCCAAGGAGGAGATTTCCATATGATCCGAATGAGCAAAACGTTACTGGCGGCCACTCTTTTGACAGGGCTGATGCAACCGCTCGCAGTCTCTGCCGCACCGAGCGAAAAGGCAGACCGAGTGGACACGATCGCCCACCGAGGAGCATCGGGGTACGCTCCTGAAAACACCATGGCCGCTTTCCGCAAAGCCGTGAAGATGAAAGCCGACTACATCGAGATCGATGTACAGGTAACCAAGGATGGCCACCTCGTCGTGATTCATGACAACACGGTTGATCGTACAACGGACGGAACCGGAAAAGTGGGAAGCCTTACTCTGGATGAAATTCGCAAATTGGATGCAGGCAGTTTCTTCGGGCCGGATTTTGAAGGGGAACGCATTCCTACCTTTGAAGAAGTACTCGATGAATTCCGGGGAAAAACAGGCATCCTCATCGAATTGAAGTCACCTGAGCTTTATCCGGGTGTTGAAAAACAAGTGGCTTCAGCCCTGTCTGAACGGAACATGGACAAGCCTAAAAGTGAAAAAATCATCGTACAATCCTTCAACTTTGACTCCATGAAGACATTCCATCAGCTGTTGCCGGATGTTCCGGTTGGTGTGCTGACTAGCAATAAGGACCATCTGACAGACGAGAACTTGGCGGCATTTGCTGCCTATGCGGATTATGTGAATCCTACACAGAAACTGGTTACAGAAGAACTGGTCAATCGCATCCACGACCTCGGCATGCAAATATCGGTTTGGACCGTACGCAAACCGGAAGAGGTAAAACCATTGCTGGAGGCTGGCGTTGACGACATCATCACAGATTATCCCGATTATGTACCTCGCAACAAGTAAAAATAGGTTTAGCCTTATTGAAAGGAGCTGTCTCGATACAGCTCCTTTTATGCTGAATGGAAAGCAATAACCCCCGATTTCGCCTTTTTCTGGGCTGATCGGGGGTTTCTAACATGTGTGGAGAGTTATTTCTTCGCCAAATACTTGCGGATGTCAAACGCGACTGCCGCGACGATGATCAATCCTTTGATGATCAGCTGCCAGTACGGATTGACCCCGATAAAGGTCAGACCATAGTTGATGACGCCAAAGATCAGAACACCCGCTAAGACGCCAGGAACGGTACCGATTCCGCCAGAAGTCGATACACCCCCGACGACACACGCAGCGATGGCGTCCAGTTCGTACATATTTCCATAGTTATTCGTCGCTCCGCCTGTTCGCGCAGATTCCAGTACGCCGCCCAAACCGTAGAGTCCTCCGGCAATGGCATAGATGATCATGAGATTCCACGCGACATTTATGCCGGAAACCGTAGCTGCCTGAATGTTTCCTCCGATCGCATACATATTTTTCCCGAGCCTCGTCTTATTGAAAACCACCCAGACAAGGAACGCCACCGCAATGGCGATGATCACGATGTACGGTACAGAATAGGGGCCGCTGGGGCCAATAAATCCGGTCCCTAAATGACCGAAATCTTGTCGAAGCCCCCCAATCGGTTGAGACTGGTTTGGTTCCATATCAAAGTAAATCGAGTTGACGCCGTAGACGATGACCATTGTCCCCAACGTTGCGATAAACGGAGGGACGCTGAAACGGGACACGATAATGCCGTTGATGAGTCCCACGAGCACCCCTGCTGCGATAGCGATCAGGATCGGTACCAGCAGCGGAAGATCGGGCAAATCCGGGAAAAACCTGCGCGGATAATCTTGTGCTTGCAGCATAGATGCCGAGATGACGGCAGTCAAGCCAACGACACGCCCTGCCGAAAGGTCCGTTCCTCCTGTAATCAATACGAATGCGGCACCCAACGCAATGATCGCCCGCGTCGAGGACTGCAGCAAAATATCCCGCAAGGTCGTGATCGAGAGAAAATGGGTATCGTAGAGGGCAATGCCGATGATGAGAACGACCAGGACGATATAGATGGCATTTTGCGTCACGAAGCCTTGTATTTGCTTTTGAGTAGTACTGCTCATGTGAGTCCTCCCTCCCTGGTCATCCCAAGTGCTTGGTCGCCAGTCGCATGATTTCTTCCTCGGTCGCATCAGCACCTGCCATGACACCTGAGAGCCTTCCATCGCACATCACCATGATGCGGTCTGACATCCCTAACAATTCGGGCATTTCAGAAGAAATCATGATAATGGATTTTCCTTGCTTGGCGAGATCCGCAATGATGGAATAGATTTCGTACTTGGCTCCGACGTCCACACCACGAGTCGGTTCGTCGAGTAATAAAATATCCGGTTCTGTCAGCAGCCATCTAGCCAGCAAGACCTTTTGCTGGTTGCCGCCCGACAAATTCTTGATCAAGGTTTTCATCGAAGGAGTCTTCACCCGGAGCATATCGATGCTTTGGCTGACGTCCTCTCGACGCTTGCGATCATTAAGGAGCAGATAGGGCGTCTGATAGCTGGCTAGATTGGCAATCACCGTATTTTCCAGCACTGGCAATACGGGTATGATCCCCGTCACCCTGCGCTCCTCCGTCAAGAGCGCCATCTTGTGCTTTTTGGCATCCTTGGGTGACTTGATCCGCACTTCTTTGCCATGCAACAGCACTCTTCCCGATCTGATCGAACGCATCCCGAACAGCGCCTCAATCAATTCCGTCCGCTGAGCACCCACCAATCCGCCGACGCCCAAGATCTCCCCTTTGTGCAGATCAAACGTAACGTTTTGAAAAGACTCTGCAAAAGTTGATGTCAAACCTTCTACCTTTAGTACGACATCCCCAGGCGTATTGCTCCTCTGCGGATAACGCTGCGTAAGATCGCGCCCGACCATTTTCGAGATGATCAGATCCGTCGTCAGTTCAGATGCGAGCCAGGTCCCAATCAGCTTGCCGTCGCGCATGATGGTCACGTCATCGGAAATTCGTAATATTTCCTCCATTTTGTGTGAAATGTAGATGATCGCAACTCCCCTGCTTTTCAGTTCGTGGATGATGGTGAAAAGCTGTTCTACCTCATTCCCTGTCAGCGATGATGTAGGTTCGTCCATCACAATGACCTTGGAATGATAAGAGACTGCCTTGGCAATTTCGAGCGACTGTACCTTCGAAACGGAGAGATTGCGCACGATTTCATGCGGATTCATGTCCATTCCTAGATCAGCAAACAGCTTTTCGGTATCTCTCACCATTTTTTTCTCATCCACAAACGGAAAAGGACCAATCCTTTTGACGGGAAAACGCCCTAGCCAGATGTTCTCCATCACATTTCGAAAAGGGACCGGGTGCAGCTCCTGATGGATCATGGAAATTCCGCGCAGCAGGGCATCCTTTGAGCTATTCAACGTCACATTTTCGCCATTCAGCAAAATTTCGCCGGCGTCCGGCTTGTAAATGCCAAACAAGCATTTCATCAAGGTAGACTTGCCTGCTCCGTTTTCTCCCATCAAGGCGTGCACCGTACCTGGCCGTACTTTCAGCGTGACATCGTCGAGTGCCTTCACGCCGGGAAACTCCTTGGATATCCTGTTCATCTCGAGCAAATAATCACTTTGAACCATGCCGATGCCTCCTCGCACGTGAAAGTCTATGTCCTGATTCCTCCCCAAAGCAGGTTAGAAAACTTGGTTTTGCCAAGCCTTGGCGCCGACAAAGCCTTAGCTGCACTTATACTATCAACCTTTGAATTTTTTATTTCCCGATAGTAAAAAAGGCAAGAGAGACAGATCGATTTGCCCATCAACCGACTCTCTCGCCTTTTTCCTTCACTCTTGTTGACTCCCTGCCAGCAAGAGGTTTTATTTCGCGTCTGCCATGTTTTCTTTCGTGATTTTTTTGTAAGGTACCCAGACGTATTTGCCATCTGTGATGTCAAAGCCGGTCGTTTCCTTGTTCGGCGTTTCTCCTTTGGCCAGAGCTGCCGCGATGTTCAGCGTAGCCTTCCCTTGGTTGTTCGCGTCGTTGAGCACAGTACCGAGCAGCGTGCCGGACTCCAGTTCTTTGAGAGCTGGCGCTGTTGCGTCTACCCCGACGACTGGCATATATTTGCCGTTCGTAAAGTAACCAGCAGCCTTCAATGCCTCGATTGCGCCGAGGGCCATATCGTCGTTGTTAGCCAGCACAGCTTCGATCTTTTCACCCGAAGCAGCCAGGAATGCCGCCATCTTCTCCTGACCTTTTACGCGATCCCACATGGCTGTATCTTCGGCCACTTTTTCCACCTTGATGCCTGCGTCTTCAATGGCTTTGACGGAGAATTTCGTGCGTAGCTCTGCGTCCTGATGTCCAGGCTCGCCTTTGAGCATGACGTACTGCAACACACCGTCCTTATTTTTGTCCGCTTCGGGATGGGCTTTCCAGTAGTCGACGAGCAGCTGTCCGGAAATCGTGCCGGACTCTTCCGCTTTTGCTCCCACGTAGTACACCTTATCCCACTTCTGCATATCCTCTGGCATCGGCTCGCGGTTGAAGAAGACGACCGGGATATTGGCTTGCTTGGCTTTGTCGATAAGGACGCCAGCTGCTGTCCGGTCCACCGGGTTGATAGCGAGAGCGTTTACTTTTTTGTTGATGAACAAGTCTACCTTGTCATTTTGCGTGGGTTGTGCGTTTTGGCTGTCGACGATGTCCACTTCAGCCTTGCCATCTGCGGCTTTAGAAATGGCATTACGCACACCCGTCATAAAGGTATCGTCAAACTTGTAAATCGCAACACCGATCTTGGGATTGCCTGCCGGTGCTGCTGGTGCTGGTGCTGGTGCTGGAGTAGCTGGCGCTGGTGCCGCCGTACTTCCGCCACTTCCACCTGAGGCTGCCGGCTGCGAACCGCCTGAAGATTGGGAACATCCGACTACTGAGAGAGTTACCGCTGCAACCAGCGTAGTAGCAATGAGCTTTCTCATGAAAACTTCCCCCTTTATCCCCTATGTGTACATCTGATATATACAAAATGTAAGCGTTTTCCAATTCCGATACCATCGAAAATCCTGCGCTTTTTTATTAAAATCCTCATCAGTTTTTCCTCTTTATTTCACAAAGGGAAACAGTAGCTTTTGATTTTCCGACCAAAACATGTTCTCGCGGTCGATCACTTTGGTTCCTGTATCCACACGCCCTGGCACCTGTTTGCCTTCACTGGCATCCAGCGCGTATTTGACTCCGAGGTACCCCATCGAAAATGGCTTCTGGATGATCGTCGCCGAGATTCCCCCTTCCTGCAAATACTCCAGTACCTCAGGCGGACTGTCGATCGCCACGATTTTAATACTCGACTGCAAGCCCATTTTCTCCACTTCTTCCGCCACGCCAATAGAAGTGCTCGCATCCAGTGCAATGATTCCTTTTACTCCCGGATTATGGCGAATCAATTCGCGCGTCAGCTCGCCGATTAGCTTTTTGTCCAGCTGGACGTAGTCGACCGGCACCAACTCCACCTGCTTGTCTTGTGCGATGACATCACGCACGCCCTTTTCCCGGCTCATGGCATTCGCCGAACTCCTGCCTGTACCGACCAAAGCAATGTGGCCCTTTTTTCCGATCAGCTGGATCATTTTTTCACACGCTTTTTTGCCCATGTCGTAATTGTCCGTACCAATGTAGCTGTTCACCTCTGGCAGCTGCCCTTCCGCATCCAGCGTGATGATCGGCACACGAGACTTGGTCAGACCGATCGCCTCTTGCAGCACCCGATCGTCGCTCGGAGCCACAACCAGAGCATCATAGCCATCGAGCGTAGCCTGCCGTACCAGCTCCATCTGGCTCTGGGAGTCCTCCTCGTAATCAGGGGCGTAAAAATTGAGATTGAGGTCGTATTCCTTGGCCGCCATTTCTGCCCCTAGCTTTACCGTCCGCCAGTAGTCGCCATGCTTCATGCGCACGATCAGCGCCACCGTTTTCTTCTTGTCCGGGTGGGGCTCGTCCATCCGTGATTCACAGGAATAAAACGTCGTTACCGCTACCATTACCAACAACGTGTACAGTGCATATTGATTGATTGTCCCCATACGGTCAGCCCTCTTGTCCTTCGTCGTGCTGGCAGGGTATCCACACTTTGACCACAGTCCCTACCTCCAGCTCGCTCTCAATATTGAGTCCATACCCTTCTCCAAAGGACAACCGGATTCGCTCGTGAACGTTATGAATGCCCACTCCCGATCCGCCCTCGCTTTTATAGGAGCCTTCCAGCACCTGCTCACGCACATGAGGTGACATCCCCAGTCCATTGTCTCTTACCTGAAAGAGAACCTTCCCCTCGCACATGGATGCGGAAATACGAATGAATCCTGGGTCTGCCATGTGCTCGATCCCGTGATAGATCGCGTTCTCCACAATCGGCTGCAGCAGCAGCTTCAACGTTTTGCAGGTAAGCACTTCGTCCTGCGCCTCGATCTCGTATTCAAACTTTTGCTTGTACCTCATTTTTTGAATGATCAGATAATGGCGGACGTGCTCCAGCTCTTCTTGCACGGTGATGATGCTCTTTCCTCTGCTCAGACTGATCCGAAAAAGCTTGGACAGAGACGTAATCGTCGTAATCACATCCTCATTCTTCCCGATGCCGACCATACGTACGACAGAGTTTAAGGTATTGTAGAGAAAATGCGGGTGGATCTGCGCCTGCAGGACTTCCAGCTCGCTCTTTCGCTTGGCCTCCTGCTCCAGGATGATCTGGTTCATCAGCTCCCTGACCTTTTCCATCATCAGCTGAAAGCGCAAGGACAGCTGCTCCACTTCTTGGCTCCCCCGAATTGGCTCGTTGACGGTGAAATCTCCTTGCTCTACCCGTTCCATCGACCTCTCCAGCATTTTGATCGGCCTGGAGATTTTCGCTGAGATGTAGGAGAGAACGAACAACACGATGACAATCACAAAGATCAGCAGCCAGAAAATAAAGCGACTGATTTCGTTTTTGGTCGTGACGATCTCATCCATGTAGGAGACACCGATAATCTTCCAGCCCAGCTGATCGACGGTCTTGATCGTGATCAGACGTTTATCTCCTTCTGCATCATCCACGTAGCTGCCGTACGAATATTTCAATGGCAAGGAACGATTCTCGTTTTTTAGCCCGACGAAAATGAGCTGCTGCTGTGGATGGTAGACGATATTTCCTACCAGGTCGATGATGTAGACGTATCCCTTTTTCCCGAGTCCGACTCTCTGGCACAGGTCGTCGATCTCCTTGAAATTCACATCCACCAAAAGAACTGCCGGAATGTCTTCTTCTGCTCCCTTGATCGTGATTCCCCGACTCATGGACACGACCCAGGTGTACTCGCCTTTGAACAGATTTTGAATATGTGGCAAAGAGAAGGACAGGTTGTTCGGGTCATCAATCGCCGATTGAAACCAGCTTTGCTCCGTCAGCTTGCTGTTTTTACGCATCGGTTTGGCAGGAGTGCCCATCAGTAGCTCTCCTTTTCTGCTAAAAACGGCAATCGAGACAATGTCCTTTCTCGTCTCCACGATCGCTTCCAGCTGTTCGTTCAGCTTCTCCGAAGAAACACCCTGGCTTCGCCTGATCTTGTCGTCCACCAGTTCAAAAATTTGCGTCGTCCCGTTCAGGTAGCTGTCCAGATTGTATTTGACCTGTTCGAGAATTTGCTGCGTATTCAGGTAAGCATTTTGTTCGGCCGTCTCGGAAAATTTGCTGTACAGCATCACCCCAACGAACAGCACGACGAGTACGGTAACGAGAGTAAATGACGTTGTGATGATAAACTGAATGCTCTTGGCCTTGATCGCGTCCACAACGCCAAACAGGAGCTTTTTCATCGGTACTCCTCTTTGCCGCTGTTGTTGCGGTACTCTTTTGCTGACTGTCCTACGTGCTTGCGAAAGCAAAAGCTGAAGTAGTTGGCGTCTGTATAGCCTACCTGCTCGGCGATCTCGAAGGTTTTTAGATCCGTAGTTCGCAGGAGCTCTTTCGCCTTTTCCATGCGCAGCTGCAAGAGGTAGGTCACAAAGGTCGTCTTGGTTTCTCTTTTAAAAATACTGCTGAAATAGCCGGGACTGATGTGCAGGTCGGCGCACACCTTGTGAATAGAGATGTCTGGTGACTGGTAATGACGGTGGGTGTATTCAATCGCCTGGTCGACGAGTCGTTTGTAGGTATGGTGGCGCCCGCTCGCGATACTACTCATGATCTTCTCGCAAATGCCGTTGACCCGATTTTTGGCCTCCTGCACACTGTTGAAGGAAGTGATCTCTGCGAGCAAACGGGACTGCGCGCCAAACATCTGATCCATGTCCAGCTCGGCTCGCTGGGCGGTCTTCAAGATCGTCGTCATGATCTCCAGCAAATAGATGCGGTAATCGTGGATGGAGACATTCCCTTCGGCCACGTCGGAAAACAGCTCGTCGACTACTGCGTGCAGCTCGGGCAGTGTCCCCATTTTGATGCAGCGGACAAGCTCGTGCTCTTTTCGCTCGTCAAATCGTACGCTCTCCCGCGGCTGTTTCTCGACGTCATCGATGAAAATGAGCCGGTTGTTCCCGAGGATTCCTTTGTAATCGAGTGCCAATCCCGCATCTTCATAGGAATAGGGCAGCTGTGTCACATCACGGATTACGGTGCCGACACCCACCGTCACAGTCACACTCAAATACTTTTCGACGGTGCGCCGTATTTCCTCAGCGATCATCTGCATCTGATGCTCCAGCCTCTCCTGATCGTCCGCTTCCTTTCGCAGCAGCAGTACGACCAGATCGTTGTGCAAAAAAACAATCCCTGCATAGTTGCCGAGCTGTACCTGTTCCTCCGCGATGTTTTTCACCGCGAATAAGAGAATCTGCTGTTCGTCCTTTTTCTTTTGATCCAGGCACATGACGGAAACGAGATATTCGCTTCCGAGAAGCTGGACACCGTACTCAGTCGCTTTGGCCAGGATATCCTCTCTCCGCAGCTGACGGGTCAAAAGGGAGGACAAAAAAACTTCCCGTAATACCGGCAAGCTTTTTCGATAGCTCTCTCGAAGCAATTGATTATTTTCCCGATGGGCAGCTTCTTCGTCCATCCGGTTCTTCACCTTGATCAGCACGTCGATCAGCTCGACGGCGGAAAACGGTTTGAGCACGTATTCATCAATGTGGAGCTTGACTGCCTTTTGCGCATATTCAAACTCATCAAAGCCCGTGAGAATGATGATCCGGGTCGCGGGAAACTGTCTGCGGACCGCTTCTGCCAGCTGCAGGCCATCCATGAACGGCATCTTGATATCAGTGACGACCACATCCGGTCGCAGGCGTTCCACCAGATCCAATGCCTCTTTGCCGTTCTCGGCCTTTGCCAGCACCTCAAAGCCATATCCGTGCCAGTCGATCTCCTGACTGACCCCTTCTCTCACGTCTTCTTCGTCATCTACCAAGATTAATTTGTACATAGGCACCCCCCGCTGATGTACATGTACAACGGGGGTGGTTTGAACTCCTGCTTACCACGTCTTGTCGAGATCGTTTGCGTAAAACAAAATGGCTTTTTGGTAAGCCGAAATACTCGGATCGCTGCTCGTCTCCACTAGATTTTGCAGCAACAGCGTCATGGCCTCGTGATGTTTGCCGAGGTTGTAGTAGGCCATCGAAAGGAAAACGGGGAAGGATCGGTCTCCGGGAAACTGCTGCATGCCTTTGACGAAGGTATCCGCTGCCTGCTCGTATTGTCCCAGCGTGCGGTACGTGCTCCCCAGCCCCAGCAAAGCCCCAGACAGATCGTTCTCTGGCTTGAGCCCTAGCTGGATCGCTTTTTCGTAGTAAGAAACGGCCTCCCTCTCCAGTCCTGCGGAATCATGGCACCAGGCGCATTGATAGTGGGCGATGGGGTCAGAAGGTTCTTGGGCGACGAGTTCCAGAGCAAGCTGAATGGCTTCGTCCAGTTTTCCTTCTTTTCGTAGCCCGATGATTTGATCGATCGTAGCGTTCATGGGTGGGCTCCTTTTGGGGTAGTGGTTCGCGATTTTCTACTTTCATCTTACCAGCTGGCCACGTTTTCTCCTGTAAAATTCGCAAAAAAAGAGACCACATGAGATGGTCTCTTTCCTTTACCCTTTCACAGCCTTTACCGTGCTCAAGGCTGCTTGCAAATCATCGTAGATGACATTGCCCACGACGACCGTATCAGCAATGTCCGCCATTTCAGCTGCCTGCTCTGGTGTTCGGATGCCGCCACCGTAAAAGAGGTGTGCCCCCTCTGCGCCTGCTCGGCAAGCCCGAACAATCTCGGGATCACCGTAAGCTCCGCTGTACTCCATGTAAACGATAGGGAGTCGACAGATTTTGGTCGCCACCTGCGCGTAGGCTTTGGCTTCTGCAGCATTCTCGATAGCATGTGCCTTGGTCAACTGAGCGACACCCGCATCTGGATTGGCGATCAGGTAGCCTTCTGTTAGAATATCGTCCCAATGAATGTAGGAGCCGTACTCTTTGAGGCCCGATACATGCGGGGAAAAGATCCACGCCGGATCTCCTGCATTGATGACGAGTGGAATCAAATACGAATCAAAGCCCGGTACGACCGCATCCAGCGAAGAAATTTCCAGTACAGCTGGTACGGCGTAACGGCGAATGCGCGACATCAGATCAAGCGTATTGTCAAAGGTGACACCGTACGTGCCCCCGACGATAATACCGTCTGTCCCTGATTCGCAGATCGCTTCCAGTTCTTCATCGTCAATGGATTTGTCCGGATCAAGTTTAAAGGTATGGCGCCAGCCACGATAGTCAATCAACGTTGCCTGCCTCCTACTCTATTTGCCGATCCGCTCCAGCGCCATTTGATAACCGTCATTGCCGTAGTTCAAGCAGCGCTTCACACGGGAAATCGTAGCCGTACTAGCTCCCGTCTCGGCCTCAATCTGGTTGTAGGTAAACCCTTTTCGCAGCATGCGCGCTACTTCCAGACGCTGCGCGAGCGACTGCATCTCGTTTACCGTGCAAAGATCGTCAAAAAATTGATAGCATTCTTCCATGGTTTCCAAGGAAAGAACCGCTTCGAACAGTTGCTCAATTCCCTTGCCCTTTAGTTTTTCCAGTTGCATATTTATTCACCCCGTTATCGGATCCAGTTCCGGTTTCTCACTGTACAATTTTTAAGCGTTAAAGCCTTCATGAATTATCTTAGAAGAAACCGTCGTGGTCTGCAACCTTTTCTTCCTACTGAAACTTCAGCTCCTGTGCCAAACCGGGGGAGGTAGGGAGGATCTCTATCCACGTATTTCCTAGCAAGAGCGGCATCTCTTCTGTAAGTGCTGCATCCGAATAAGCGCGAATGACGCCGTTACTGCGCTTCCACTTGATTTTGCGGGCTTTTCCTTGCTGAAACAAATAGCCATCGCCAGGACCGACGACATCCACTTGACGTCGCCCTTCGCTATCCAGCACGCGATGTTTGGTAGCAATCACCAGCAGATTCGTCGTAGAGAGCTGCTTGTTGTCACTGAGATCCACGTGAGGTTTGCCAGCCGTAAAACGCATGTATTTCTTTTCCTTTTCATCATAGACAAAGCCAGCTTTGTTCAGCGAGTGGAAAGTGAGGTCGACCTTGGTCGCAGGTTCTCCTTCTGTGATGACGGCATCTTCTGGGAGGAATGTAAAATGTGGAACCTCCGAAGTCGTCCTCATATTTTTATCCTGCATGGCTTGTTTTAGGAGCTCTGGCTTGGTGTACAGGTTATGTGGCGCTTTGCGGAAGTTCTCCCGCCAGAAATAGCGGCCATTGGGAATTTCATCGAGGTGGCTGTAATCAGAGCGGGCTAAAGTCGTAAGTGCCTCCTGACTTCCGCCTGCATGCACGAGGACCGCGTCGAATCCGATCCCAATTTGGATAAAATAGGGACGTATGCTCCGTACGGGACCGATAATGTCGGGCTCCTGGCTTTGGAAAATGGAGAGCAAGCGGGTCATCTCCCCTTCCGCCAGCACTTCATAAATCATATCCGCTTTGCTGATCCCTGATTGCGGTCGAGCAGGCGGAGCATTGTTGATCATCACCATAATGGGGCGTTTGCTGTCCAGTCGTTCCTGGCTTCCGAGACCAGTCAAAGGTGCCTTATACGGATACTTCGTTGGCTCTACAGGCGAAGGCGTTTGTACGATCGGAGCGGGCGGCTCCGGGGCTGGCTTGGGCTGTGTCTCGACAGGTTGGCCGGTACAAGCCGTTAGTAGCAGCAAGGATAGCAGCATGAGAGACGATTGAATGCGTCGTTGCATGGGATCGCTCCTTTCCAATTTTCTGGGATGGTTTCCCTAACTCTTTTCGTGAGGCTCACAGGGAATCCTGCTTCCACATGTTTTCCACGATTCTCTTACGGGACTGCCACACATGCCCATTTTTCCTATGCTACAATAAAAATAGTTATACATGACAGATGCAAAGCGAGGGCCAAATGATGAATACCCCTTACCTCGTCTATCTGGTGGACGATGAAACGAACCTTTTAGATTTGTTGCAATCATACCTGCAAAGCGCAGGCTTACAGGTGAAGGCATTTTCCAGTGGAAATGACGTACTGCCCTACCTCGACGAGGAGCAGCAGCCTCATCTCTGGATTCTGGACATCATGATGCCAGACATTGACGGCTACGAGCTGTTGCGGCTCATCCGCGAGAAGTCCAATGTGCCGATCATCTTCATCTCGGCACGCGATCAGGACGTGGATAAAATCATCGGGCTCGAACTGGGCAGCGACGATTATTTGGCGAAGCCATTTCTCCCGCGAGAATTGGTCATCCGCGCAAAAAAACTACTTCAGCGCACCTATGAAAAACCAGGTACAGCACCCGTCCAGGCTCAAACCTTTCAGGATTGGGTAAATGTGGGTCCTTATATGATCTCAGAAAAAGGGCGACAAGTAAAAGAAGGAGACGAGCTGATCGATCTGACTACCAAGGAATTCGAGCTGATTGTCTACCTCATGCACAATCAGGGACTGGCATTAAATCGGGAGCAAATCCTTACCTCCATCTGGGGAGAGGATTATATCGGCTCGGACAGGGCAGTAGATGATCTCGTCAAACGAATTCGCAAAAAAATGCCGAAATTTCCGTTGGAGACAGTCTACGGATTTGGCTACCGGATGACGCGTATGTCAACTACTCACCAATAAATGGGTGAGCTTGTAACTACTCAGTCGTACGAATTTTATTCTCCGACCTCTTTTCGCGAAAGCGTAGTGTTACTTCGCGGGAAGGTTGACAGCTCCCCAACAACAACGGTTATACCGAAGTTGTCACTTCAACGATGTACTCCATTCCTATTCGTTGAAGATTCATGGCGCCAATGCGATCATCGTTCGACTGGTACTGACAGGCACAACAACAGAATGTATGTGTCCTCTTGTTACGATTCGCTTTCTCGGTATGTCCACACTTCGGACACGCCTGAGAAGTGTAGCGCGGATCCACCGCCATCACTTTTGCACCATGTAAAACTGCTTTGTACGCAAGCATTTGACGCAATTGATGGAACGACCAGGAGACGGTTTCATACCGATCTTTTACTCTTACTCGTTCGGTAGCAACACGAACGCCCTTCAGATCTTCGATAACAAAAAGAGTACGTGGTCCATATCGATTAACGAGTGCCTTTGATACTTGATGGTTTACATCAGACATCCAACGGTTTTCTCGTTGTCCGATTCTCTTTATTCTTCTGCGAGCAGAAGCAGTACCTTTTTGTTGAAGTTGCTTGCGAAGATATTTGTAATGAGAGCGTTTGTTCTTAATCGTTTTGCCAGTAAAGAATAGCGATTTGCCTTGAGAGTCATAACTAACCGCAACAAAGTTGATGCCAACATCAATTCCGACAACTTGATTGATGTGCTCTTCGCAAGCAGGTTCGATCTCTTTGGTCATCGGAATGTGCAAAAAGAATTTGCCGTACTTATAGACCAGTTTGGCTGTTCCGTAGACCCAAGAACCATCAAAATATGGCTCCATTCCTTTTGTCTCGAACGGTACTTTAACACGACCTTCCAATGTGTTGATCGAGAATAAGCCTTTTGTAAGCGAGTAGTCCCGATTCCAAACAAGGTCATATTCTGGCTTCTTGAAGCGCACTTTCGTCCAATCGTGGCTATTGCTTTTTAAAGACCGGTAACGGGCAATCACCGTTTTCAAAACAGACTGGGCCATTTGAGATCGTAACCGGAATTGCCCTCTCAACGATTTGTAGGTCAATCTATGTAACGTAGTTTGTACCAACTGTCTTGTTTCAAAAACGAGAGCAGAGGCAAAGTTACAGCCGTGTCGGTAAGCGTACAGGGTATCTTGTAACAGGGTTGCTTGTTCGGTTGTTGGTTTGATTTTCACTTTTGCTGTAATGGTCACTTGCATTCCTTATCACCTCACTTTCACTACCATCAGTATAGAACGTTTGTTCGTAAAAATCCAGAACGAAAGGGGAGGAGGCGCATTCCTCTCTGCCACTAAAGTGGCGAGTCTCCTGCGCCGTTATTCATGAACAAATTCCTGTTAAAAAACTTGCCGCTCTCCCGGCAGATTCTCATTTTGTTCATGATCCTGACCAGCGTACTGGGCATCGGTCTCGGAGTGGGATACCCGCTCGCCGTCAAGCAATACCTGGTCTCCAACACCTACTCACTCCTCGAGGATGAGTTTTACACGCTGTCGGAGCACATTACTTTTAATGAAAACAACGAGCTGCTTCCGGTACCTGCTGCGGCTCCCTACTTTTTGCAATTGCTCTTATCCCGCTATGAATATTCGTTTGATATGATCGTCTACGCAGAAAATGGGAAAGAATTGGGCAGCAGAAGCACCGAACGAATTCCTTTTAGCGATAGCAGGGAACTATTCGCCAGAGCTACTGCTCATCCAAATAACCAGCTTCAGCACGGAACGCTAGACCGCGGAGACGAAAGCTATTTGTTTGTCAGTAAACGGATGGACTATCACGGCTTTCCTTACTATATGGTCCTGTTTTCTAAGGAACAGGAGCTCAATCAGATCAATTCCATTTTGACCCGGCAGTTCTTGTTGGTCTTTAGCCTCCTGCTTTTAGTAAGCTGGCTTTTAGCGATCTGGTTCAGTGGATATTTGAGCAAGCCGTTGCGCAGTCTGGACGAGCTGTGCAAAAAAATCGCGCGCCGTCAATTTGATATTCCGCTCACGATGGACCGCGGGGATGAGATTGGTCAGCTGGCACGTTCGTTTGATACGATGAAAAATCAATTGAAGGAATACGACGAGTCCCAGCGTCATTTCGTGCAAAACATCTCTCATGAATTGAAGACACCGATCATGGCGATCCAAGGCTACACACAGGGTCTTCTGGAGGGAGTATTTCAAGGACCACAGGCGGAAAAGGGACTGACGATTATCATGGAAGAGAGCAAGCGGCTGGAGAAGGTCGTGGGCCAGCTCTTGTATTTAACCAAGATCGAGTCGGTCTCCCAGATGATGCAGATGGGACGCGTCGATCTGGCAGAGATGATGCATCTCCTCAAGCAGCGTCTCTCGGTACTAAATCCGAATGTCGAATGGGAGCTGAACCTGCCTCCTGAGCTGATTGTCGAGGCGGATGGTGAGCAGTTGAGTACGGCCTTTGTCAACATCATGGAGAACCAGCTACGCTACGCCAAGAGCCATCTCATGATCACCGGAAGAATGATCGGCAAAAACGCTGTGATCAGCATCGCCAACGACGGTCCGCAGATCGAGGAAGCTCTACTTCCCCACCTGTTCCAGCGGTTCCGGAAAGGCAAATCCGGCAAGCATGGGCTGGGACTGGCGATTGCACGGGCGGTTTTCGAGGCACATACAGGCACCATCGTTGCCCGCAACGATCCGGATGGCCCCTGCTTTACCATGACCATTCCAGCGGAGCACAAAGTATAGGCTGCAAAAAAGAAATCCCCTTTTCAATTGGTAATATCCCCTCATGGTTGACTGTGTTTAAAACCCCACTGTTACAATTGGGTAAGACACAATTGACCAGAGGGGATTTTTTATGGCTAAAAAGGGACAGACATATAAGGTCTATACGGAAGAGGAAAAAATGGAAGCGGTACGTCTTTACGAGTCCGGAGTATCGTCTAGAGAAGTCGCCAGAAGATTAGGTATTCCAGAAAAAAGACAGGTGTTGAACTGGGTTAATAAGGTTCGTATTGGGGAGACACTGACAGCTTCTCGATCTAATCAAACCTGGCGAAAAGGGCGTCCAAAAACCAAATTCACAAGCATTGAGGAAGAGCTAGCTTACATAAAAGCGGAGAATGAATATCTAAAAAAGCGATATCCAAATCTAAACGGGGAGTGACTTCGAAGAAAGCAAGGTTCTCAATCATTGAACAAATGCGAACCAGATATCGATTATCATGGTTACTCAGTTTTGCAAAAGTATCCCGTGCGGGATATTACAAATGGAGAAAGTCCAAAGAGTCAGCTGTTCGACGCTGCGAAAAGGAAGTCAATCTAAAGGAACATATCTTAAGTATCCATCGCGTGCATCCTTATTACGGTTACTTACGAATAACAGTTGCCCTACGCAAAGAAGGATTACAAATCAATCACAAGCGTGTCTATCGATTGATGAAGGAATTAGGCATTCGCTCAGTAATTCGCAAAAAAAGGCGATTCTTTGGCAGACAGGCATCAGTTGTGAACCCGGATCGTCTGGAGAGACAGTTCAAAGCTGAAGCACCTCTCAAGAAGCTTGTAACCGACATCACCTATCTACGAGTCGGAGAACGTTTTTTTTACCTATCTGCTGTGCAGGATCTGTTTAATAACGAAATCGTTGCTTGGCAGGTCTCTTCCCAAAACGATTTGTCACTTGTGATGAGCACAGTAGATAGTCTTTGTAAGGGAAGAGAAATGAACGGTTCCATCCTACACTCGGACCAAGGTTTTCAATACACTTCCAGACACTACAATAAACGTTTGGATGAGTACGGAGTACTAGGAAGTCATTCGAGACGGGGAAATTGCCTAGATAATGCCTGTATCGAATCATTCTTTTCACATCTAAAGACAGAAATGATGTATCGATGCTCGCCAAAAACACATGTGGAATTAAATCAAGCTGTTGAAAAATACATTGCCTTCTATAATCAGAATCGTTTTCAGAAAAAACTTGGCGACCGTTCCCCGATTGAGTATCGGAAAGCGATCGCCGCGTAACTATGGGTTTTTAGACAGTCTACTTGACAGGGTTATGACCACAATGGAAGGGGATTTCTTTTTTGCTGTCTGCGTGATTTTCTCTATTAAGCTTTCTCGGTATGAGGAAGAATCAACTGTTTTCCAATCACGTTGGCCGATACCGGCTTTTTGCCCACTTCACGTGCCCAGACTGATAATTGACCCATATGATGAATTTGATGTGCAATCACGTGGCGAACTACCTCTCCCCATGCGTCTGTAGCAATGCTTCCATCCGGCTGAGGGTCGTAAAAGGGCCTTCTCTCCATACTGTCATCCCAAGAAAAAACGAACTCCTCCACTTCTGGACGATATGTTGCGTCCAGCATTCGGACTAGCTCCAGACTCCGGTAGTGATCAAAGCTCTCCTGGATATCCGGTTTCCCCTGCAAGAGGCGGAACCAGCTCCACTCGACATCGACGATATGAAAGAGTGTATGCAAGATCCCTCCTACTCCACCGGTTCTCACACGGAGCAGCTCCTCTGCCGGTACATCCTCACACCATCGATACCATTCTTCCCGAACCTTCCAATTGTATTGAAAAAAGGTTTGCATAAAATCGCTCCTGTACCTCTTTTATCGTGTATCTACCACTGAAAAGTAACAAACGTATATCGCTCTACCGTGACGAAACCCAGCTTCTCGTAGACGCGGATCGCCGCCTCATTATCGGCAAACACGCACAAGTACACATTCGGGGATTTTTGCAGAGCGATCCGGCAGATGTCCGAAGTGATCTGCATGCCTAAACCCTTTTTCCGGTGCCCTGCTGCCGTTCCGACATTTCCAATTTCTACAAAGTCCTCCTCGTACACATGAAAGCCAGCCATCGCAATCGTGTCACCCTCTTCGGAATTGAGGGCGATGTGCGGCATTTCATTCACCTCTTCGGCCCGAAAGCTGAGCATCCCGATCGTTGCCGCCAGCTGTTCCGCGTCTTTTCCTTTCGAGCCTTCGATGAAGTAAGACTCTCCGCGCGGTACTAGACCCTCCCGATTCGTCAGCTTCATCAGGAGCAAGGTTCTTCGCTCGAATTCATGGGGAATCTCCAAACGCTCCACACACGATTCTGCTGCCGTGATTACGCCCTGCCTGACAGACCGATCCTCCATTCCGAGCTTTGCCCGAAAAGCTTCCAGCATCCCTTCCACGGAATATGTTCCTTCTTCCTCCATTACATGAAAGGTGAACGCATGAAAAGGCATTCCCTGCAAGTAAGATCCAGCTGCCTTCCAGCCTTTTTCGCCAGTCTCTACAAGCGTGAGGCTCCGATCTGCTCGCAGTCGTAAATTGCCATAGAAAATATACGCTTTTTCCAGTTCCATTTGTTCAAGCAATTGAATTTGTTCATAAAGATTGAGAGATTTTAGCAAGAAATCACTCCGCCTTTCGATTTCCTATTGACGTTATTACGTTTTCACGGTTACCATGAGTAAAATTCTCTAATAAAAAGATTTCATAGGAGGAGAGAGTAGTGGCTTTTTATTACACAGAACCATCTCGGACGTTCAATGAGTTTTTGTTGCTTCCTAACCTCACCACAAAGGAATGCACTCCACAAAATGTTGACCTTTCCACCCCAATCACCAAATTTAAAAAGGGCGAAAAACCTGCGATTTCACTAAACATACCGTTCTCATCTGCAGTCATGCAAGCTGTATCCGACCATCATATGGCGGTGGCTTTGGCTCAATGTGGCGGTATTTCATTTATCTTCGGCTCCCAGTCCATCGAGAGCCAAGCGACCATGGTCCGTAAAGCAAAAGCTTACAAGGCAGGCTTCGTCGTCAGTCGCTCCAATTTGACCCCTAGCCACACCCTGAAAGATATTTTGGATCTGAAAGAACAAACTGGGCACTCTACAGTCGCGATTACAGAAGATGGTTCTGCAAAAGGCAAACTGCTGGGCATCGTCACTGGCCGTGATTACCGGATCAGTCGTGATTCGCTGGATAAGCCAGTCAGCGAAATCATGACACCTTTCTCCTCCCTGATCTACGGCAAGTCTGGTCTCTCCCTCTCCGAAGCGAATGACTTGATCTGGGAGCACAAGCTAAACTGTCTGCCAATCGTTGACGAGAATCAGAACCTGGACTTCCTCGTATTCCGCAAAGACTACGATTCTCGCAAAAACAATCCACTTTCGCTACTGGATGCCAACAAGAGCTACATCGTCGGTGCAGGGATCAACACGAAGGACTACAGAGAACGGGTACCTGCTTTGGTGGAAGCAGGCGTGGATGTTCTCGTGATTGACTCCTCTGATGGCTTTAGCGAATGGCAAGCGGAAACCGTCAAATATGTAAAAGAAAACTTCAACAACGTATACATCGGTGCAGGTAACGTAGTCGATAAAGAAGGCTTCCGTTATCTGGTCGAGTCCGGAGCTGACTTTATTAAGGTCGGTATCGGTGGCGGTTCCATTTGTATCACACGTGAACAAAAAGGGATCGGCCGCGGTCAAGCATCCGCAGTGATTGAAGTAGCAGCTGCGCGTGACGAATACTTTAAAGAGACCGGCATTTACGTTCCAATCTGCTCCGATGGCGGGATCGTCCATGATTACCATGTGACACTCGCCCTGGCGATGGGTGCTGATTTCGTCATGCTGGGTCGTTACTTCGCCCGCTTCGACGAGAGCCCGACCAAAAAAGTGAAAATCGGGAACAACTTCGTAAAAGAGTATTGGGGAGAAGGTTCCAACCGCGCCCGCAACTGGCAGCGTTATGACACAGGCGGCAAACAAAGCCTGGTGTTCGAGGAAGGCGTAGACTCCTACGTTCCATATGCAGGAAGCCTGCGCGAAAACATGGACCGCACCCTCCACAAAATCAAATCGACGATGTGCAACTGCGGTTCACTCTCTATTGAAGAATTGCAGCAAAAAGCTCGCATCACGCTCGTATCCGCAACTTCCCTCGTGGAAGGCGGCGCGCATGACGTCATCCTAAAAGAAAGCAGCATGGCTGCGGAATAATCATTGTCTCGCTACTAAAAACGATCCTCTCCCAGCTTAGCTTGCGGTGAGGATCGTTTTTCTTTGTCTCCAGGGCCTAGGACAAGCGGTAGACGGCAAAAGGCTCTCCATGGCGATACGGATCGCTCAGCTGATCCAGTTGCGCTAGCATCTCCTCATCCAGCTTAATCGATGTGCACTGTGCGTTATCGGTCAGCTGTTCCAAGCGTGAGGCTCCAACGATCACGGTCGATACAACTGGCTGGTGCATCAGCCATGCAAGGGAAAGAGCACTTGCAGAATAGCCCAGATCGTTTGCAAGGCTGCTCAGCTTTTGCCCAAATGCCACCTTGTCTTCATTTAAAAACCGGGTAAACCGCGGCTCGACATCGGCACGTGAGCCTTCTGGCGCCTTTTCTGTCGAGGTGTACTTTCCGGTCAAAATCCCACCTGCCAGTGGAAAATACGGAATGATCCCCACTCCCTGATCCAGGCAAGCTGGCACCAGCTCTTTCTCCGGCGTCCGATCGGCCAGAGAGTAACTGACCTGTGTAGAGACGTAGCGATTCAACCCTTTGTTCTCGCTGATCCCCAACGCCTTGACCAATTCCCATGCCGCGTAATTGGATGCTCCAATATACCGTACTTTGCCAGCTCGTACCATGTCGTCTAGTGCCCGCAGCGTCTCTTCCAAAGGCGTTTCGGAATCAAACGTATGAATCTGGTACAAGTCCACATAATCCGTCCGCAGCCGTCTCAGGCTGTTTTCCAGTTCCATCTGCAAATGATACCGTGATGATCCTCTCTCGTTCGGTCCTTCCCCGCGTACCAGACCCGCTTTGGTCGCCAGCACAACCTCATGCCGTCTTCCTTCCAGCGCGCCTCCGATAATGCGCTCCGATTCCGTGTTCGTGTAAATATTCGCCGTATCGATAAACGTGATCCCGCTATCGATCGCCTGATGAATAATCCGTGTAGAGGTAGCTTCGTCCGCTCGCCCTCCGAATGAGTTGGTGCCCAATCCCAGTGCCGAAACCTTCAGACCGCTGTTGCCTAAACGACGATGATGCATCGTTCTCACCCTCTTTTCTTTCGGAAAAATGTACGTACTCCCTTCCATTATCTCTCAACTCCAACCCGCTGTCTCCTTTGCTTGCATAACTCTTTTTTGGAAAACAAAACCTAGAACGAGAAGTTTTCACATTGCAAAACCATTACGTTTACGTTAAGGTTATTCTTGTGCCGAAATGATTCGTGAAAAACAACCAAGATGGGAGGGAACGCGGTGTACAAAATCGATGAAGTAGCACAGAAAGTCAAAATGACCAAGCGAGCGCTCCGTTATTACGAGGAATTAGGGTTGGTATCTCCATCGGGGAGAACTGAAGGCGGCTATCGCATGTATACAGATGCGGACGTAGAGCGGATTCTGCACGTCAAAGACATGCGTGATTTACTCGGAGCTTCCTTGGCTGAAATAAAGGACATGGTGGAGCTTGGCCGCCTGTATGAGGAACAGCGGGATTTCTACAATGAGAACTACAAAAACCGCGATCTGGACGGCCCCGAGCTGCTCAAACGGATCGAGATGCTGCAAACGCTGGAAGATACGCTCACACCTCAGCGCAATTTGCTCAAAAGTAAAATCGAGCGTATGCAAGAGCTGCTACTAACCTTTGATGAAAGACTAGAGAGAATCGTCAGCAAACGAGATGAGCTGACATCGAAATATGAGGGAGGAAACAACTAGATGTCTTCAGATGCACATTCACTCCGTACGATCTTAAAGCAGACCAAATCTGCTTACGCCGTTGCCTTCGCCTGCGTGGTTGCTTTTATGGGAATCGGACTAGTGGACCCGATCCTGCCAGCCATCGCCAGCAAGCTAAACGCCACACCTAGCCAGGTTTCCTTGCTGTTTACCAGCTACATGCTCATGACCGGGATTACCATGCTGGTTACCGGATGGTTGTCCAGCCGGATTGGTCCCAAACGCACCATGCTTTTCGGATTGCTCGCCATTATCCTCTTTTCTTTTTTGGGCGGTATGGCTACGTCCGTCAACGGGATTGTCTGGTTCCGCGCAGGCTGGGGATTCGGGAATGCCTTTTTTATTTCCACAGCATTAGCCGTCATTGTCAGTGTTGCGAGCGGCGGTACAGCCTCCGCCATCGTATTGTATGAAGCTGCTATCGGTCTTGGTATGTCGGTAGGCCCACTGCTTGGTGGTCTGCTCGGAGGTATTAGCTGGCGCGGCCCGTTCTTCGGCGTCTCAGTCCTGATGGCCATCGCATTCCTTGCTGTCTTTGTACTGCTGAAGGACTTACCCAAACCAACGAGACGTACTTCGCTATTGGATCCATTTCGTGCCTTGCGCTACCCTGGCCTCTTTACGATGGCTGTCACTGCCCTTTTATATAACTTTGGATTCTTTACCTTGCTCGCTTATTCGCCCTTTGTCCTGAACATGGACGAGCATAGTCTGGGTCTTGTCTTCTTTTTCTGGGGCATCATGCTGGCGATTACTTCCGTGATTGTCGCACCAAAATTGCAGGATCATTTCGGTTCCGTTCCTACCCTGTTTGCCATGCTCCTGCTACTGGCCATCGATCTTGCCTACATGGGCTTTGGCGTCACTTCCCAAACTGGGCTGGTCATCGCCATTATCATCGCTGGTGGGATTCTCGGTATCATTAACACGATCCTGACCGCTTCCGTCATGGACGTAGCCCCGGTAGAACGTGCTGTCGCCTCTTCTGCTTATAGCTTTGTCCGGTTTGTAGGCGGGGCGATCGCTCCGTGGCTCGCAGGGAAATTGTCGGAGGTCTTTACCGCAAGCATTCCTTTTTACGCGGGGGCACTCGCTGTCTTGATTAGTATGCTCGCTCTCTTTATCGGGCGACGTCACTTGACCGAAATCAAATAGCATCGGATCTACGACCATATAAAAGGCACCTGCCGGGATGAGACTTGCTTTGTCTCACATCCTGCAGGTGCCTCTTTTCTTTTTCTATTTCTCTCTCTATACGTCTTCGATCAAACGCGCCAGCAACGCAGCGCGGACCGATATTTCACCCAGTTCGATACATTCATCCGGCGAGTGCGCAAATCCTCCCTTGGAGCCAAGACCATCCAGAGTAGGGGTACCGCACGCAGCAGCGAAGTTCCCGTCACTCACTCCGCCTGTCCCCGCTTCCTCGAGAGCGAGCCCCAATTCATTAATACTAATTGATTTGGCCAGCTCAAATAATGCTCCGGTCTCTTCCGTCCTCTCCATCGGTGGACGTCGGATGCCTCCTGTGACATGTACGCTCGTTCCTGCAAGGGTAGGCTTCAGCTCGCGAATCACCCGTTCGATCCGCTTTGCCTCCTCCATAGAAACGATTCGTACATCGACTTGTGCCTCCGCATAATCAGCGACTACATTCGAGCCGATCCCGCCACTGACCGTACCGACATTGATCGTCGTCCCTCGGTCATAATCAGTCAACGAATGCAGATACTGAATCTGTCGGGACATTTCTTCGATTGCAGAAACCCCTTTTTGGTGATCGATTCCAGCATGAGCCGAAACACCATGTACTTGCAGGGTAAAGTGTGCACTCCCTTTTCGCCACGTCTTCAATGCACCTTTGGGTTCAGTCGGGGGCTCCATGACAAAGCTGGCGATCGATCGCAACGCTTCCTCCTCCACCAATGTACGAGAAGTGGGACTGCCGATTTCCTCATCACTGCTGAGAAGGAGGACGATCTTTTTATCTTTCGGCAAGCGGTCGAGCTGTACCAAGGCACGCATCGCGAACATGGCCTGTAGCACGCCAGCTTTCATGTCGTAAACGCCCGGACCGTACGCTTTGCCGTCCTGTATAGTGAAAGGTCGACGAGCCGCTTCTCCTTTTAGCCACACCGTATCGTAGTGACCGATTATCAGCACTTGTCGTTCCCCGTTTCCCAATGTGCAGCGCACCTGATCGCCATAAGTCGGGTTCGGAATCAGCTCAGCTGTTCCTCCCGTCAAGCGCTGAAATTGAAGGGCGTACCACCCTGCCATCCGGTCACCTAACACTTTATCCCGTGATGGGGAATCCATGTTTACCGATTCTTCGAGCAACTGCAGAAAGTGTGTCATGTTGTCTTGTAAATACGTGTGAATTGACATAGTGCCTCTTCTTCCTTAGTGGGATTGGGAATTGAGTCCGAATAGGCGCTCCAGTCCATACACTTTTTCCAGCAAGATGATAAACACCAGACTCAGCAAAATAACCACGGACGAGATGGAAGCCACCAATGGGTCCAGCGTTTCCTGCATGTAGGTGAATATCGCAAGTGGTAGCGTCGTCGTGTCCGGTGCCACCAAAAAGAGCGAAACCGTCACGTTATCAAACGACGTCAAGAACGAGAAAATCATTCCGGACACGATAGCTGGCCGGAGCAATGGCAGTGTAATGTCCCAGAATACCCGAAACGGGTGCGCTCCTAGCATGTATCCCGCTTTTTCCAGCGTGTAGTCAAAGGAGCTAAGCCCAGTCAATACGAGCCGCACCACATACGGAATGGAAATCAGGATGTGCGCGAGCAAGAGACCGGTAAACGTTCCCGCGATGCCGAGCCGCGTAAAGAATAACAAAGCCGAGATCCCGATGATGAGGGACGGAACGGTGAGGGGAGAAAGCATCAAAGCATTGAGTACCCCACTACCGCGAAACTTGTATTTGGACAAGGCAAAGGCCGCGAGTGTGCCCAAGAAAGTCGCGAGCACAGCCGTGATGGCTGCCAGCTTGAGACTTGTCCAGAGCGAATCGATAAACTCAGGCCTGTCCAAAATCATCGTATACCATTGCCAGGAAAAGCCCTCTGGCGGAAAAGCCAGATAGCCTGCGGCCGTAAACGAGCTGGGAATGATGACCAAAAACGGCAGATTGACCAGAAGCAGCACCACAAAGGTAATGAGCCCAAGTACGTTGATTTTTTTCATGATGCAAACACCTCTTTGTACCTCTTGGTTTCAATCAGCTTGGTGTACAAGGTAACCAACACGATGGTGCTGCCCAATAGCAGGAAGGCGAGTGCCGCACCCAATGGCCAATTCAAGGTAGCCATGATTTGCTCGTACGCAATCACTGGCATGACTTTGACCGATGTTCCGCCCATCAAAGCAGGTGTCACAAAAGCGCTCATCGACAGGCTGAATACCAGCGTCGTTCCTGCAATAATACCAGGCAGACTGAGCGGCAGCGTCACGCTGAAAAACGTGCGGACTCGTGAGGCACCGAGAATCGATGCCGCTTTGTTTAACGATGGATCGATGGCATACATGCTCGTCGCGATAGCAAGCACCATGTACGCGATAAACGAGTCGGTCAGACCGATAACCACACCCAGCTCGTTGTACAGCAGCCGAAGTGGTTGTTCGATGATGCCGAGCGCGATTAAGCTCTCATTGATCCAGCCTTTTTCCCCTAGCACAACGACCCAACCGAAGTTGCGGATAACTACGCTAATTAGATGGGGTGCGAGGATTAACATCGTGACAATCCCGCGCATCTTTCCTGTCGCTTGTGCCATGTACATCGCAACTGGATAGCCGAGCACTAGCGTAGCGAGTACGGTCCAGAGACTAACACGGATCGTCCGCCACAAGATTTGCACATAGAACGGATCTTGCACAAACAACGCGTAATTTTGCACGGAAAAGGCTTCATTTTCATCCTGAAAGCTGAGCAAGAGCATCAGGAGCATGGGAATCAGGAAGACACCCAGCAGAATAATCATGGCTGGAGCTGTCAGCAGTGTAATCGAGAGACGTTTGCTCATCCGTCATCCCCTCTCTGCCGGCATGACCAGCACATCTTCCGCATTCCATTGGCAAAATACCTTGGTACCCAGTTCACGTTCAGCCGACTTGTCGCTCATCTGCACTTTGACTGACAAGGTGTGGCCGCCCGCACGCACTTCGCACTCGGTATAAGACCCGAGGAACGAGGCCAGCTGTAAATGACCTTCCACCTGATTGATTCCCGCACCAGCCGTATCGGTCAGCGTGATTTTCTCCGGTCGTACGAAGACGATCACCTTTTGCTTGGGGGCAAACCCGACTTGCTGCTTGCCCGCATGAATGGTCATCCCTTCTTTTGTTCGAACGATGAGACGATCACCTTCGACACTGACCACTTCGCCTTCCATTCGGTTTGTTTTCCCGATGAACGTATGCACGAACTCCGAAGCTGGTTGATTGTAAATCTCCAGCGGTGTGCCAATCTGCTCCACAAAGCCGTGGTTCAATACAACGATCCTGTCCGATAGGGACAAAGCTTCCTCTTGATCGTGTGTAACAAAAATCGTCGTGACACCGATTTCCTGATGCAGGCGCTTCAGCTCGTCGCGCAGTTCCTCGCGCAGCTTGGCATCCAGGTTGCTGAGAGGTTCATCCAACAGCAGTAAGGACGGCTCGATGACCAATGCCCGCGCGATCGCGATCCGTTGGCGCTGACCCCCGGATAGCTGCTTGGGGTAGCGGTCTGCGACATTCGGTAGCTTCACCAGCTCCAGCACCCGTTTTACCCGCTCCTGCATTTCGGATTTGCTCACTTTTCTCAGCTTCAAGCCGTACGCGATGTTTTCTGCCACGGTCATGTGTGGGAAGAGAGAGTAGGTCTGGAACACCATCCCCAGCTCCCGCTTGTAAGGGGGAACGCCGTTCATGCGTTGCCCCTTGATCAGCAAATCACCGCCATCCGGGTCCAGAAAACCAGCAATCATGTTCAGGGTCGTGGTTTTACCGCAACCAGATGGCCCGAGGAAAGAAATAAACTCGCCTTGTTCCACCTGCAGGTTGAAGTCTTGAACCACGACATTGTTTTGAAATTTTTTCATGATGCCGCGTAGTTCGACGTCAATCACCTTGGTCACGTTGACACCTACTTTCCTGTGTTGGGTGCGATTTCTTTATTGAAGCGATCCAGCCAGTTCGAGGTTTCTTTACTGATCACGCCATAGTCGAAGTTCACTACTTTGGAACGGTCGAATTCCAGCGTTTTTGCGATGTCGTCCGGTAGCTTAACCGGAGTAGCTGGGTTGTAGTACAGCTTGGTTGCATACATGGTTTGGACATCATCTGTCAGCAAAAAGTCGATAAACGCTTTAGCTGCTTGCGGATGCTTTGCCCCTTTTACCAAAGTCGCAACGTTTGGCACGATGTTTCCACCCTCTTCTGGGAAGACAAACTCCACCGGCAATCCTGTTTCTTTTTGCGTCAGGCTGCGAGCCATTGTCCATGTGGTGTAGGCTGCGCTCTTGTTTTGCAGGTTTTGCTGAAGCTGTGCGGCACTCTTCGCAAAAGTAGGCATGTACCCTGCGATGGTCGCCATCTTTTGGAACCCAGGCTCGATGCTCGTCTCCGATCCACCGTTGGCATAAGCCAGCATGATCATGGTCGAGCGGCCAAAGTTGCTCGCTACGTCTGTCATTGTGATGTTGCCTTTTACCTCAGGCTTGGTCAAATCGTTCCAAGACTTCGGTACAGGCAGATTCTTTTCTTTTACCAGCTCGGTATTATAGGTAATTCCCATCGGCGTGAAGTTGACGACGACACCGCTATCTTCTTTCATCTTCAGGTCTTCCGGTACGTTCTTCATGTTCGGAATATCTGTCGCGGAGACGGTTTCCCACAAGCCCTCTTGGCGACCTTTTTCTTGCTCGCCGCCTTCTACGATCGTCAAGTCAATTTGTGGAGAGTTTTTCTGTGCTTTGACTTTCGCTACGATTTCGGTGGAAACACCGGAGACATAAGTCAGTTTCACGTTCGGATATTTTTCATTGAACTTTTTGAAGAACTCGTCTTTCATCAGCTTTTCTACTGTAGCGCCATTACCTGCTACTACGAGCGTGTCCTCCAACTGAACCTGTGCTGGTGCGCTGTCTTTTGATCCAGCAGGCTGTGCTGGTGCGGATGATTGTGGTGCTGGCGAGCCACAGCCCGCGAGCAAAGATCCTGTCAGAGCAAAAATGGAGAGTACGGATAATGCCTTTTTCTTCACTAGTGTTCAACCCCCGATTTTTCTAAGTTGTTCACGAATAGAGAACGCTGTTTGCTATTCGAGAACGATAGCGCTATACTATCACAAAAGAAACTGACTATTCAAGGTAGTCATATAAAAAAAACCATTAGCTCAATTCTAAGAGTAAGCGTTTCCTTGTTATGGTAGAATAAGAGCAATGAGCTTCAAAGGAGACGGTTTCATGGATCAAGTGCTCTCTTCTGTCCGCAACAGCTGCAGGCTGTTAAAAATTTTTCTCGATTCACCAAAAGAACTCGGAGTGACGGAATTAAGCAAAATGCTTGAAATGTCAAAGGGAGCCGTGCACAAACTGCTATCTACTCTGGAGTCCGAAGGGTTTATCCGCCAAAATGAAAAAACCAAGCAGTACACGCTTGGTTACACACTTCTGGAGCTAGGCACGAAAGTATTGAAGAATCACGACATCGTCGATTTTTCGATGCCTTTTTTAAATCGCCTTGTCTCCCGTACCAATGAACTAGTCGTCCTGTGCGTAAAGGATGCGCGGGATGCTATCTACGTGGCGAAAGTGGACTCTCCTCACCCGATTCGATTTACCGTCGAATCCTTTCGGCGATTCCCTCTTTACTCGACCACGGCTGCGCGTGTTTTGCTCGCCTACCAGCCAAAGGAATTCCAGGATGAAATCCTCGAGGAGACGCTCAAAACGTACACACCTTACTCGTACACCTCTGTCGATTCCATCAAGGAAGATCTGCTGGTGATCAAGGAACGTGGCTACGAAATCAGCTCCAATCGCCGCAATAACGGCGTAACGGGCATCGCGGCTCCGATCTTTGACGCCTCTGGTCAGGTGACAGCCTCCATCAGTGTCATCGGACCATCCGATCGTGTCCTTCCGCAACAAGAAGACATCCTGCACGAAACACTGGAAACCGTTCAGGAAATGTCCGCACAGCTCGGCTATCGCTCTTGACGTCAAAACACCTCCTGCGCCCTATATGATCGGGGTACGGGAGGTGTTTTCTGTTGCACTACCGCTTTACTGTGCCTTTTACATCCATTGTGCCAGCTGGCGCCAAAGCGCAATCACGACGACTCCTGCCAGCAACGCCCACACAATTTGCTTTTTCCATAGCCCTACAGCGAGGGCGGCCACTCCTGCTACGAGGTATTCCGGGCTCCATTCCCCTTTTGGTGTGTGAAATAGGATCGGTGGAATGGTCATGGAGCTAAACACTCCTACCGGCACCATCGCCAGTCCCCGCTTCAACCAATCGGGTATGTCCCAACGAGAGCTGATCAGGAGCATCGGAAAGCGAGTCAAATAAGTGATCAAAGCCATTAATCCGATATACAGCAGGATTTTATCGTTCACCGCTCACCGCCCCAATCACCACTGCCGTCAATGTTCCTGTAATGACCGCTACCGTCGCTCCACCCAAGGCATACCCGATACACGCTACGAGGGCAGCACAACCGGCCACTTTGACATGAAAAGACGACACCAAATTGACAGCGAGGAAACCGAGAAATGTTGCCACGAAAGCAAAATCAAGTCCATAGGCTTCCGTCTGGGTAAAGACAGCTCCAAACCAAGCCCCCACAAACGTGCTGATGTTCCAGATCAAATAATCGGCCGCACTGGCTCCAGCAAAATAAGACAGGCTCGGCTTTTCCCCTGCTGACAAATACGTCGCTTTCAGAGCGTACGTCTCATCATTGAGCCATCCTCCCATGAGCGCGAGCTTCCATGGCGCGGTCCCCCGAAATTTTGGCCCGAGCGACAGCCCGTACAACAGATGGCGGGCATTTAGCAATAACGTCGACACGAGGATCGGCCAGCCTACGATTCCTTGTGAAATGAGTCCGACTGCTGCAAATTGAGAGGAACCGGCATTGACTAGCAAGGAAAACAGCATCGCTTCCGTCACTCCCAGGCCCGCTTGCCTCGCCAGGATACCAAATACCAATCCATCTACGATCCCCGCCGCAGCTACGGGGAAGATCTGTTTCATTCCTTTTGCAAATGATGCATACGACAAGCTGCCTGCTCTCCCTTCTCTACACACACTATCTTTTATCCCTGACCAGACCCTTCTGCTCTTACGAAAAATAAGGCTTCCACACTCTCGAAAGCAACCGAATGCCATCCTCCATATCTTCTATAGACTGACCACCAAAGCCAAATTGAAAGGAGGGCAGCGCATTCGGCGCAGGGCTGATCCACTTGTGGCAAGCCGGATGGACGCGGATTCCTGCCGTTTCGGCGATCTTGGCCAGCTCTTTGGAACTGCATGAACTATGTACTTCCACCGTCACTGACATCCCTGCATCATGGCCCGTGATGCGTATGTGAGCACCGAGTTCTTCTTGCAAAATGTGCAGCATCGCTTCATGTTTTTTGCGATACAACGTCCTCATTTTTCGAATATGCCTCGCCCAATCTCCATGCTTCATGAACAGCGCCAACGTCTCCTGATGGATGCGCGAAGCAGATTGATCGAATTCTACGAGCCTAGTTTGATAGATGGACAGCAAAGAATGAGGAAGGACCATGTAGCTGATCCGAATGGTCGGTAGGAGTGCCTTGGAAAACGTGCCTAAATAGATGACACGCCCTTCTGTATCCAGCCCTTGCAGGGATGGGATTGGCCGACCGCTATAACGAAATTCTCCATCGTAATCATCTTCCATGATGTAGCTTTCCGTTCGATTCGCCCAATGCAGCAGCTTGAGACGTTTCGCATACGGCATGACGATACCAGTCGGGTCCTGATGGGAAGGCGTGATGTAAACGAGTCTGGCGCCACTATTCCCCAGCGCCTCTACATCGATGCCATCCTCCTCCAAAGGAATCGGCTGGATCTCAAATCCCAAATGCCGAAACACCGCACGCACTCCATTGTATCCGGGGTCCTCCATCGCAACAGCTTGTCCACGCAAGCCAAACAGGAGGCCGAGAAGCGTGATCATGACCTGCGTTCCCGCTCCGATCACGATTTGTTCGGCTGTCGCCTGTACACCGCGGGCTTGTCTGAGATAACGGGCGATTTCCTCCCGTAACGATAGCTCTCCCTGACGATCTCCATAGTAAAGAACACTCTGGTTTTCTTGCTGCATACATTGATTCGTATATCTGCGCCATCCTTCAAATGGGAAATGCTCCGCATCGACCTGCGCTTGATGAAAATCATAGCGAATCGAAGGAACGGGCTCACTCCGTACTTCTACAGCGGGAGTCAGCTCTTTCTTTTTCACTTTCACCTGTCTAACCGAAACAGGGCCATCCCACTCCACATCCACTACGTAAAAACCGCTCCGCTCACGGCTCTCCAAATATCCTTCGGCGAGCAACTGATGATAGGCCGTTTCTACAGTTGTTTTGCTCACCCGCAAATGATGGCTGAGGGCCCGCACCGAGGGTAGCCTCGTCCCAGAAGGCAACCGTCTGGACTGGATTTCCGTACAAAAATACCGATATAACTGCAAGTAAAGCGCGTCACTTCCTTCTACCAAATGAGGACTGATGTCCAGCACGCTTTCCCCTCCTCACACAAACGATCTGACCCTTCTATCATTTGTAAAATTCCAAAAATACAGTAGGCCAATAATGAATAGGATTATCATAGCAGAAACAAACACAAAAAGAACCCCCTCCTAGTAACGGCTAGCGCCCATTTCAAAGAACGCTACCACCGTTTACTCGAAGGGGGTCCTCTATCTTTTTTCTTACTTATCGATTACTTTTCTTGCTGGACTGCCAGACCAAGTGCTTCAGCTACACGCTGTCCATATTCCGGATCTACTTTGTAGAAATGATGGATTTGGCGCAGCTTGATCTCTTCTTTTTGCACACCACTCATCGCCCCAGCGATGTTTTGAACCAGACGTGCCCGCTCTTCTTCACTCAACATGCGGTACAAATCGCCAGCTTGCGTGTAATGATCATCGTGATCATAGGCGACGCTGTCTGCATAACCCGTTACTTCAATGGTTGAAATGGTTGTTTGCTATACGTCCCATGATAATGATTTTCAAAATAAAATTAATACTTTTTTATATTAATTATAATTAACAAATATTCGTCCAAAATATTCTTGTTTCCGTTTGCAGTTTTCCACGCTGCTCTCTCCTCATTTACCCAAGCAAAATCGACACCTTGTTCATATTCTGTGAGCAGTCATGATAAAAGGGAGGGAAAAAACAATGGGCTTCTTTGACGATAACTTTACGTTAATTCTTGTGCTTTTTATCTTGCTGGTGATCGTAGGCTGTGATTGTTAATCATTACGTAGGAAAACGACACAAAAAATAGGGAGACGATGCTCTCCCTATTTCTATTAACCGCGTAGCATTCTGTTGAACCATCCTCCTGATCCTCCTATTTAATGAACTCTACGTTGATTAACCATCATCTTGTTCATTATAATGAAACGTACATGAATGCCCTTTTTAAGTGGCTACGAGCCTTCGCTCACGGAAAGGTGAGAGTGCATGTCAAAGCAAAGCATTGATCCCAGAATCGTCCGGACTAAAAAAATGCTAAAAGAAGCCTTATCCGAATTAATCGAAGAGAAAGGCTTCGATGCCATCACCGTCAAGGATTTAACATCGAGAGCAGGTCTTAATCGCGGGACCTTCTATCTCAATTACGTGGATAAATACGACTTACTTGAGAAATGCGAGGAAGAAGCAATCCAAGGGTTAATCGAAATCTCGAAGCATACGCAACCGACAGAGGTCATGCAATTTTTAGCTCGGAACGAGATTTATCCACCTATGATTCGAGTCTTTGAATATTTGACAGAACACAAAGCCTTTTTCAAAGCGATCCTGGGACCTAAAGGCGACCCTACCTTTCAAAAAAAGTTGAGAGACTTTATGGAAACCACCTTCTACGAGAAGCTCATTCCCCTTCATTCGAACGATACAGCAAAGATCGTTCCTATCGATTATTTGATTGCGTATTTCACGTCTGCCAATCTCGGAGTCATTCAGCATTGGCTCGAATCAGGTATGAAGTACACCCCGAGAGAATTGGCGACCATGATGGCTACTTTATCCCTCAACGGTCCCACTGGCCTCTTATTTTCCAAGCGTTCCCCGTCACATCCAGAGAGAGAATCCAGTGATTAATCGAACTCTCAGACAGGACAAGACTACGCTCTCCCTAAACGGGTTGTAAAGTGTAGTCTTTTTTGCTGTTCCTCTCAATTGCTGAACACTCACGTATCACGCTGTTCATTTATCAACAGGACAAGCTTATGTTGATTATTGAACTCTTTTTTCCCCTATATATAATTAAAATGCACTCAACGATTATTAATGAACAAAGTGTCGCTTATCTGGATCTATGGAAAAAAGGAGAGAACATCCGGTGACGAATAAAAGGCGAATGATCCCTTATCTTCTCGTAATCATCGCGATTGGCGTAGGTGGTGCTTTCATGGCGATGAAAGGAACAGATACCGTAACCATGGCCGCTGCGGAAAAAAACACCTTGCTGACAGCGGACACGGTAAACGCGGCGTTCCAAGGTGTGGGTGGGAAGGTGACCTCCATCCTTGTAGGAGAAGAACAACCTGTGAAGCAGGGAGACATCCTCATGCAGCTAGATTCCACTGACCTCGATCTGCAAATCCGTAAAGTTCATTCAGACATTCAGCAGCAAGAGATAAAGATCAAACAAGCCAAGGATGCCTTCCAAAACGGGTATGAAAAAGTCAGCACCCAAGAACAGCAAGCGCGTCTCGGGATCGAAAGCGCGCAAGCATCCGAAAGCCTGCTAAACCAAGGAACTCGTACTGAAGATCTCGAACGTCAAAAGCTCGCGATAGAAGCAGCCCTTCAAGCACTCGATCTGGCCCAGACCAACTACGATCGCACCAAATCCCTTTTTGATAGTGGTGCCGTATCAAAGGCGGCTCTCGATACGGCTAGCAATCAGCTAGAATCCACTCAAAATGGGCTTTCCCAACAGCAAGCCGTCCTGCAAAAAATGCAAACGGGCGCTACCACTCAGGAACGTCAGCAAGCCCGCCTCCAGACTGAAAAAGCAAAAACATCGATGACCCAAACCTCTCAGGCAAGACTGGACATTCAAAACAGTGCGTACAACATCGACTTGCTAGAAACACAGAAAGAAGCTTTGAAGATTCAACTGCAGACATTGGAATTGCAAAAGCAACGAATGGTGCTGACAGCTCCCACAGATGGAAAAGTCACCCGAGTCGTTCCCAAGGTGGGAGAGATCATAGCACCTGGAGCACCCGTTGTCCTCGTGGAATCGAAGCAACTGTATTACAACCTATATGTGGATGAATCACAAATTTCCCACTACCAAGTCGACGGCCTGGTGAACGGACGCGTTGTCGCTTTGAACCAGGACGTCCAAGGGAAAGTTCGATTTATTACCTCCGCGCCACAGTATGCGAGCATGCGAATGAGTCGGGAAAAAGGACAATCGGATGTAAGCTCCTTCCTGGTTCGGGTCGATGTCCCTCGCACCGCTTCGCTGCTGCCCGGAATGACAGTGGAGGTGAATACGGGTGTGGACCATCATTGATGAATGGAAACACATCACCCGCGGTAAGTTCGTCGTTCTGATTCTGATCGTCCCCTTAATCGTCGCCGCCGTATTCAGTTACATCTTTCAAAACAGCACGGTTAACGAAGCATCATTGGCAGTCGTCGACCAAGACCATAGCGTGTACAGCCGCCAGCTCATCACCAAACTTGATGCCTCTCAATACCTCCAGGTGAACGGCGTCTTCGACAACTACGTGGAAGCCGATCCTCTCCTGTACAACGAAAAGTATTCAGGCGTACTCTATTTGCCTGCAGGCTTGGAAACGGCCTATCTGCAAGGAAAGCCTATAAATGTAGGCATGTATCTCGACATGACGTTGACCGCTAGTGCTAATAGCATCCGGACAGGTGTGAGTGAAGTCATTGTCGTCGAAAATGCGACCAAGAGCGGCCCCTCGACACTGACTTTGGAGCAACGGTCGTTGTACAATCCCACCAACCAGACCGCGATGAGCTCTATCATGATGTTTGTGAATGTCGTCATGCTCGTCCTGCTCGGTCTGAACACGATCTCGATTGTTCCCCGCTTGCGAGAACAAGGTCGATTACCAGAAGAATTGAAGAACCCATTAGGTATCGTATTCCGGGTCATACCGTATGCGCTTGTTGGCTGCGTCTCCTGCTATTTGGTGATCGGGGTACTGAAGCAATTTGGAGGGCTGCGGTTCGAAGCCAATTGGCTGCAAATCTTCCTCCCCTTCTTTTTGTATACGTTATGCACGAGCCTGCTTGCAATGCTGATCGGCTGGACAGCGCCTGGAGCAGGAAAAGCGAGCGGCCGCATCGTGATGATGATCATGCCTTCCTTTTTGCTTAGCGGAGGTCAGGTGCCTGTCGCGTTGCTACCGACTCTTCTCCAATGGGTCAACAAAGCCATTCCGCTGTCCTTGCACTTCCAGGTCCTTCGCGGGTTCGGCTACAAAGGTGGAGACATCCGTTACTTTATCCCTCTGCTCGGGCATTATCTCATATTGATCTGTGTGATCTTGCTGGTGCTCTTTCTCCTGATGCTAAAGGAAATGAAAAGTCTAACAAGGCAACAAGAAGACACACCCCCCGCTCCGTCATTGGCAGAAGGACCATACCACGTGTAAAAGCTAAAAGGCCCCGTGCTCGCTCATAGGAACACGGGGCCTTACTATGCTTCTTGTAAATGTTACTCTACGCCAGATATGCCTCGCGAACCTGTGGATTCGCCAGCAAGGTCTGCGCATCGTCTTTGAGAATGATTTCACCCGTCTGGATCACATAGCCTCGATGGGCTACCGACAAGGCCTGATTCGCGTTTTGCTCGACCAACAGGATCGTCATGCCTTCTTTGTTCAACTCTGTGACGATGTCAAAAATCTGTTCCACCAAAATTGGCGCCAATCCCATGGAAGGCTCGTCGAGCATCAGGATCTTGGGCTTCATCATCAGCCCCCGAGCAATCGCAAGCATCTGCTGCTCTCCACCGGACATGGTGCCGCCCTTTTGATTGATCCGTTCTTTTAGACGAGGAAAGTACGCAAAAGCCCGCTCGACTCCTTCCTCGATCACTTTTTTATCGCTGACGGAGAATGCACCCATCTCCAGATTCTCACGAACGGTCAGCTTGGGGAAAATGCGCCGTCCCTCAGGCACGTGGGCAATCCCCATCTGCGCGACATCATGCGTACGATACTGCGTTATGTCTTTGCCATTGAACACGATTTTCCCTTCACGCGCACGCGTCTGTCCACAGATTGTTTTCAGTGTGGTCGACTTCCCCGCACCATTTGAACCAATCAGTGTTACGACCTCGCCCTGATCTACTGTGATGGTCAAGCCTTTCAACGCGTGGATTCCGCCGTAATAGGTGTGAATGTTATGCAATTCCAACAAGGCCATATTCGTTTCCTCCTCCTACGACACTTCCGACGCGCTTTTTCCGAGATACGCCTCGATCACGTTTGGGTTGTTGCGGATTTGCTCCGGTGTTCCCTCTGCGATTTTGCGCCCGTAATCCAACACGTGAATGTATTCGCTCAAGCCCATGACCAGCTTCATGTCATGCTCGATCAGGATGATGGTCAGATCCAGCTCACGCTTTAGGCGACGAATGAATTCAGTCATTTCCACCGTCTCGCGCGGGTTCATCCCTGCCGCTGGTTCGTCCAGCAAAATAATGCTCGGATTGGTCGCCATAGCGCGAGCGATTTCCAGGCGACGCTGTAGGCCGTACGGCAAACTACCTGCCGCCTCGTTGGCTACATGAGAAATTCCTACGTATTCCATCAGCTGGTATGCTTCTACGCGGGCTTTTTCTTCTTCCTCCCGCACTCGCTTGGTGTTGAACAAGATCCCCAACAGTCCTGCAGACAAACGGCTGTGCACGCCTACCATCACGTTCTCCAGCGCCGTCATTTCCTTGAACAGTCGGATATTTTGGAACGTCCTCGTAATCCCGCGACTCGCGATCTGATCTGGCCGCAGACCTTTGATGCTTTTGCCGTTTAACAAGATCTCGCCTTCATCCGGTTCGTAAAAGCCCGTGATCATATTGAAAAAGGTCGTTTTTCCTGCACCATTTGGACCAATGACTGCCGTAATCGTACCTGTATCAATGGAAATCGAAACGTCCTGATTGGCAACGAGACCACCAAATCGCTTCGTCAAACTCTTCGCTTCTAACAATGCCATGATTTTCCCTCCTTGTCCCTACGATTGTTTGCCCGAAGAAATTTGAGAGATTTTGCTGAGAATCCCCAGTTTCGCTTGGCCAAACTTGCTCGCTTTGATTGCATCGAGATCGTTTTTCTTCCTCTTCGCCGGTATCAGACCGTTCGGACGATACAACGCCACGAGAATCAGCATAATCCCAAAGACGAGACGCTGGAACTTGGATGGGTCCAACTGGTTCGGCAGATTAATAATGCCGGACTGTTGCAGGGAATGCAGGAAGTTGGAGAACTCCTTCAACAGCTGCACCTGCAAGATCGTGACGAAGGCAGCTCCCAGTACAACACCTGGAATGCTACCGCTACCACCCAGAATAACCATGACGAGAATCCCGATCGATTCCATCAACGTGAAGGAAGTAGGGTCGATAAAGGTCTGCTTCGCTGCGAAAATAACGCCTACCACACCCGCAAAGGATGCACCTGTAGCAAATGCAGCGAGCTTGGTATTCAAGAGCGAAATCCCCATGGATTGGGCTGCCAGCTCGTCTTCACGAACGGCAATCCACGCACGCCCCAGACGGGAGTGCTCAAAGCGGATATTTGCCAGCACGATGAAGGCAATGACGAACAACACGATAAAATAGAAGTAGAACGGTGTCCCCATTTTGAGGCCAAACAACTCCGGTGACGGAATGGGAGTGATCCCTTGTGGACCATTCGTGATGTTGATCGGTTTGTCCAGGTTATTGAAAATGATCCGGATAATTTCTCCGAAACCCAGTGTAACGATAGCCAGATAATCCCCTTTTACACGTAGTACGGGCAAACCGAGCAATACCCCAAATACGGCTGCGACAATCAATCCGACAATGAGGAACGGCCAGAACCATTCACCGTTCAGCGGAAACAGGTTGCCTGCAATAAATTCATTCGCCTGCGATGTGGAAAAAATCGCGTAGGCATACGCCCCTGCAGCAAAGAACGCTACATATCCCAGGTCAAGCAATCCAGCAAAACCTACTACGATATTCAGACCGAGTGCCATCGCCACGTAGATTCCTACCTGTGAGGCTACCTCCATGTAATAGCGATTGTCCCCCGCTACCAGCGGAATGACAATCAGGAGCACGGCTGCCCCAATCACCATTTTGATCGCTTTAGATGCATTCGTGTAATAGACCAGAACGATGGAAGAAAGAATTCCCAAGAACGCGATTACTGACTTATCCATGAAGTGCAGGGAGGCAGCAAATACGGCGATCCAAATCAGCGTGACGACAAGAGGAATGCCATTGAACGATTTCCATTTCATGTTTGCCATCGGATTCACCTACACTTTCTCTTTCACAGCTTCGCCAAACAGCCCTTCTGGCTTGAAGAGAAGCACGAGGATTAGAATACTAAAAGCAAACACGTCTTTGTACTCGGCACCGAAAGCACCATTGGTTAATGGTCCCATGTAGGCACCTGAGAGAGATTCCAGTAATCCGAGCAGTACGCCACCCACCATCGCGCCGCGCAGGTTGCCGATTCCGCCCAAGACTGCAGCAGTAAAGGCCTTTAGCCCGAGAATAAAACCGATATACGGGTCGATCGTACCGTAGTTTTGTGCAAACAACACGCCTGTCGCTCCACCAAGACTGGAGCCAATCAAGAATGTCAGCATGATCACTTTGTCTACATTTATAGTCATCAGCGATGCCGTGTTTCTGTCTTGTGCCACGGCACGCATGGCGATTCCCCACTTTGTTTTATTCACAAACAGAGTCAATGCCACCATCATTACAATTGCGAGCACAATGACAACCAAGCCTTTTGCCGGAATGGTTGCAATACCGCCAAGAGAGATCGGACTAGTGAAAAGAGTAGGAGTGTTCAGATAAAACTCATTACGAGCCAGCGCTTCCGTAAAACGAACAAGGTCTTGCAGCAAAAACGATACACCAATTGCTGAAATCAGTGGAACCAATCGCGGAGCCCCTCGAAGTGGTCGATAGGCGACCCTCTCAATCAAGACCCCCAATCCCCCTGTCAGAACCATCGCAATGACAAGAGTCATAAATAGTGCGACAAACGGATTCATTCCTTCCAGTGCACCCAATGCGTCGGTAATCAGCAATACCTCTGTTCCGACAAAGGCACCCACCATGAAAATTTCACCATGAGCAAAGTTGATAAATTCCAAAATCCCGTAAACCATGGTGTAGCCTAGTGCCACGACAGCGTACATGAAGCCAAGTGTTAAACCGTCAACCAACACCTGAGGCAAAATGTTGAGCAACATGCTTTCCCATCCCTCATTTCTTCGTAAACTTGTAGAAATTTTCTGCATTCACTATTAGTAAATGACGAATGCCCATAAAAGTAGGGGCGCACATCGCGTGTCGCCCCTGGTTTGGATGAGGCTGTAAGATAAGATCTACGATGTCTGGTGTATTACTGTGCCTTACCTACAAAGTTGGATTTGTCCTTGTCATACTTATAAATGAATACGTCTGCGTTTGTGTTGTCACCCTTGTCATCAAAGGTAACTTTGGTAAATTGACCTTGGAAATCTTTGGTTTTGTGTACAGCATCGAGGACTTGCTCGCGAGTAGGCTTTTTGCCGCCATTCGCTTTGATGGCTTCCAATACTCCGTTCAAGATAACGTTCATCGAGTCAAATCCGTAAACGGAATACGTTTCTAGAGGCTTGTTCGTGGTTTTCTTGTACTCATCTGCCCATTTCTTACCCTCTTCGGTTTGTGTCACGTCACCCGCAACAGACGTGAATACGACACCTTCAACGGCAGGACCGGCAATTTTAATCATATCAGATGAGTCCAAGCCATCGCCACCCATAAAATATCCTTTGTAGCCTTTTTCACGTGCTTGTTTTATTAGGATACCACCTTCAGGGTACAAACCGCCAAAAAAGATAATATCTGGATTTTTTGCTGTAACTTGGTTGAGGACAGCACTATAGTCTTTTTCTCCTTGTGTGATGCCTTCATAGCCAAGCATTTGCACGCCATCTTTTTCAAATTGCATTTTGACTTGATCGCCCAGACCTTGACCGTAAGCTGTCTTGTCGTGGATGATGAAAGCCGTTTTTACGCCCAAAGTGTTCTTTGCGTACATCGCTGCTTTCGGTCCTTGCGCGTCGTCACGAGCGCAAATACGGTGTACCGTTTTCTTGCCTTCTTCCGTCAACTTGACCGCGGTATTCGCTGGCGATACCATGACCAGTTTGCCTTCTTCGTACTTCACAGACGAAGGGATAGCAACACCGGAGTTCAAGTGTCCGACAACGCCGTAAACATCAGGATCGGAAATCAACATTTCTGCGTTTGATACCCCGATTTTCGGGTCTGCCTGGTCATCCTGAGGGAAGAGTTGGACGTCGAAGCCTAATGCCTTGAATTCTTCCTTGCGGTGGTTCAGCGCGTACTCAGCACCTGTTTTGATTGCGTCGCCGAGAGAGGATTGATTCCCGGAAAGTGGAGTTTGCGTCGCAATCTTGATGACTCCACCGTTTGCAGGTGCAGTACTTCCGCCACTGCTGCCAGAGTTACTGCTCGGTTGAGTCTGTGCTGGCGGCTGACTTCCACCGCTCGCACTGTTTCCTCCTGAAGAGCTGTTACCACCCGCGCAACCAGTTAATGCAACGCTTGCTACCAATACCGCAGATAGAATGCTGATGTGAGAGCGCTTTTTCATGCGGAATTGAATCCCCCTTTAATAATTCTTTATTTTTTGTTTTCCCAAAACCATTTCGTCCATTTACCTGGTTGCGACTTTGTAAGCACTTCTTCTGTTAGGTATAAAGATAGATATGGCCCGGTTCTTCTTTATTGTAAAATAAATCGAAAAATTTACAAGAGAAAAAATATAATTTATAGATACATGTTTAACAGATACATACTCAACATTTTTGGAATTTAATTGAAATCAAAATGATATATCATTACTTTATCGTAGTGAAGCATTAACGTTATAAATAAAAAAACTTCCACTCAAGTGAGCGGAAGAGATGGGACTACGATATGGCCCGTTTTGACATCGACGATTCCATCTGCCGTCAATCTTGCGTAGGGCAGGTGTGTCGCGGTAAAAAACAGGATGGAGTACAGCGGATCGAGATGAATATGTCCTTTTCCCCGAATCTTTTCAATCAATGCTTCCGCCATGCTGATAACCTCGTCCATAGGCGCTGCGGAGAACTTCCCTGCTAATGGTAGCGGGCACTCACAAGCGACGTCTCCCGCATCGAGAAGGACTACGCCACCGCCGATTTCCCTGACACGTTCCAGGGCAACCATCATCGCCTCTGGATCACGCCCGATGACGACCCAATCCCCCGAAGCGGTGTACGTGCTGGCCAAGCCTTGCAAATCACGCCCATACCCGCGCAGCACCGCCAGACTTCTTCTTCGCCCTACAGGATCCACACTCACGATCAATGCTAGCTCTGGATCGTCCTTGATCGTCACAAAGCCCTCTTCGTCTACGGGGAGCTCCTCCATTTCCAACCGGGTAATCACTGCATTTAACATGTGCAGTACAGGAGTTTTTCCTTCTATTGGTCGCAAACGGAACCAGTCCGCACTCGCTCGGTCCTCCAATACATCGACCGTTGGGAACGAGTAGTCCTCCCATTTCGGCTCAACGGTAGGAACGAGCAGCTCTCCATTTTGTGCAGCGCGTTGACCATTGGCAAATACTACGACAGGCGTAGGATCATCTTTGGCGGTTAATAGCAGCATGTCAGCGATTCGACCTGGCGCGATCCCACCGATCTCCGCGTCAAGCCCGTAGTAAACGGCCGGATTTAACGTCGCCATCACGTATGCCTCTTCGGGAGGCATGCCTGCTTCGATCGCGACTCGGATCGTGCCGTCCATGAGGCCATTCCTGTGCATCGGTGGCGTGCTGCCGTCGGAGGTCAGCATCATCCGTGGTGACCACGGAAGCCCCAGCTCCAGCCACCCTTTTACTAGCTCAGGTAAGTCTGGACGAATGGAGGAATGCCGCATGGTTGCGTACATGCCCAACTGGAGTCGTTGCAACAGATCCTGTGCGGTAATCCCTTCATGGCAGGCAGTTATTCCTGCAGCCGCTGCTGCGTTCAACGTCTCTGCAGATGCACCAGGGTGGTGACCTTCCATTCGTTTGCCCAAATCACGCGTGTGCTTTAGCCCATAGAGCAGCTTTTCATCTTCAGCTAACACACCTGGCCAGTTGGTTAACTCTCCTCCCTGTATCACGAGGGGATGCTCTAGCATACGCGTCAAACCCTCACGTGTAAATTGCGGATGGTCTTTCCCCGTCTGCGGATCGAGCCGCCCCCAGAAATATTGCTTCACTGGATGAGCATCGAGCGACTCCATAATCGCTTTGACTTGTTCAAAAGGAAGGTTCATCAGCATCAGCGTATCGGAAACCAGCGCTGTCGTACCTCTTTGCAAAGCGAAATCAGCAAGCGAATACGGATTGTACCATTGAAAAGGGTGTGCATGCGGCTCGAAATACCCCGGAACCAGAAAGTGTCCTGTAGCATCGATTATTTCCGTATGCTCATCCACCATAGGTTCCTTTTCTCCCACATACGCAATTCGTTCGCCCGCCGTGACGACATGGCTGCTCTGCCATGACTTTGTATAGACATTCAACACTTGTGCGCCCTTGATCCACATACTAGCTGGCGCCAAGCGTCTGCTAACGCGAATCAAGTGAAGATACGCCTCCGTAGTTAATGATCGTACCCGCATTTCGCCCTCTCCTCCCAACTGAATGCTCATTCACTTACATCCTTACTCCTTCGCCGTGTGGAAGCGTAGTCCTGCTCTTGCGCTAGTAACAATTTCCGGGGGTGCTTTCCCCTCCAACGAAGCAGACTAGCTCTAGAAGAAGGATTCGATAGGAGGCAGATACGATGCATAAAAACGTCGGGACAACAGACGCCATCATCCGAATAACCGGGGGTTTGCTGGGACTTGCTTACGGCATAGGCAAAATGAGTAGACGGCCGTACAACGCACCGTGGCTTTTGATGACCTTTTCCGCCATGAAGGTTGCTGAGGGTGTCACAAGAAATTGTCTGATGTACCGGGCACTCGGGATCAACACCCGCTCCGAAAAAGGGATGCAGAACATCATGGATCAGGCAAAGAGTAAGGGCGTGCAAATGGTCATGAAACAGGTAGCTCGTACCATGAACGCTAGAAAAGATGAAAGCACACAGGCGAGCAGCAGCCCTCAACAGCACAGCGCTACCTCTGCAAGACAAGAAAGCTCCTCCCACTCAAGAGGACACAGACTGTCTGCCGAAGATGAACAATTGGAAAAGGCTGCACGAGAGTTCATCTCGTTCCGCTCTGAGGACAAAGAATCAAAAAATACAACTTCACAAGTGAAGAGTCAGTCTGAGAGCTACAGTCAGGAAGAACATCGGTATCCAACCTATTCTTAGGAGGCTATACCTATGATAAGCGGTATGAAAAACGGTACTCCGCTTTATGAATGGCTATCCCACAATTTTTTTGTTATCGCCGCTGTGATTGGCGTGATTGCCGTGATGGGTTATTTTGCTTACAACATCTCACGGAAAAAAGGAAGATACCGCCAGTGATCGTGGCGGTACTTTTTTCTTTTCAAAATTACTTGATTAGCATATAATTGTCAAAGCAACTATTTTTCACGAAAGAAGGATGTACCCTTGACTGACCATTGGCAGGATGAATCGATTGGATTTCTAATGGGGAAAACGTACCGAAAAATCGTTATGCATGTCACCACACATTTACGGGAGTTCGATCTGACCCCGGAGCAATTCTCTGTCTTGTTTTGCTTAAGCAAACAAGAAGGCATCAATCAAAAGGAACTTGCGCTTCGCACCGCCAAAGACCAGCCCACCATCACTCGGATTCTTGACGTACTAGCCAAAAAAGGATTTATCGAGAAAAAGACGAGCGATACTGATCGGCGCGCCTTTCTGCTCATGCTCTCCTCAAAAGGACGGGAATGGATTGAGCTGGCATCTCCCGCAGAAGCCAAAGCTATAGCAGAGGTAGTCGATGGAATGAGTCAAGAGGAGCTCCACGTATTGAGACAGACCCTATTGCAAATCGCCGACAACGTAAACAGACATACCAAAGAATAGGAGTGTCAACATTGGGAGAACAGAGAGAGAAACTGTGGTCGAAGGATTTCGTCCTCATTACTGTGAGCAATTTGTTTTTATTTCTGATCGTTCAAATGCAATTACCTACCTTTCCTACTTATGCGAAAGAAACTTACTTAGCTAATGATTTTGTAGCAGGCTTAACTGCCAGCTTTTTTGCTTTGGGTGCCATTGTTGCCCGAATTTTCACGGGTGAATTACTGAAGACCAAGAACAGTAAAGTCATATTGATTATCGGACTTTGTATCGTCGGGATTACGACAGCGGGTTACTACTGGACCGGCTCTATCGTGCTGTTACTGCTAATGCGCGCTCTGTTTGGTGCCGGATTCGGGATCAGCAGTACGACGCTTCCTACCATCGTTACGAACGCCATTCCTGCAAAAAGACTGGGCGAAGGCATGGGCTACTATGGTCTGTCTCAAAGCTTGGCCCAAGCATTGGGTCCGATGATCGGCCTTACCGTTTTGACGACATTCGGATTTGGATCAATGTTATCAGTCGGGGTGGCTTTCATCCTGTTGATCTTCCCGCTCACTTCCATCATCCGCGCCTACAAACAGCCTACCCCTGGTGCTCATGCCCATGAGACTGGACTAAAGCGTTTTTATGACAAAAAAATCTTGCTTCCTGCCTTCCTTAATTTCTGTATGTCCATCACATATGGAGGATTGGTGAGCTTTCTGGCCATATACGGAAAAGAAGCAAATATTGAACATATCAGTTGGTTTTTCCTTTGCAACGCCATAGCCATCGTCCTTGTTCGTCCGATTGCAGGCAAGCTGTTCGATAAGAAAGGTCATATCGCCGTATTTCCCCCGGGAGCCATCTTGATCGCCCTCGGTCTGCTAGGTCTGTCCTACGTGAACAACAACGTGATTCTCATCATTTCTGCTCTGTTGTACGGCCTCGGGTATGGATGCATTCAGCCTTCCGCACAAGCGTGGATGGTCAAAGAAGTGAAACCAGAGCAAAGAGGCATGGCGAATGCATTCTTTTTGAATTCCATCGACTGCGGAATCGCTGTTGGCTCCATCTTGCTTGGAGTAATCGCTGCCCATTCGAGCTACGCCATGATGTATCGCTTATCTGCCTTGCTCATGGTGCTGTTTCTGATCGTGTATGCTCTTTCCCGGGTATTTGCAGCCAAAAAAAGCAAAAACACAGTCGTGACCGCTCCCGTCACTCAAAATATCGAAGCGTAAGAAGTATTGTAAAAAACAGCAGCCCAGGCATAGGTTTGCCTGGGCTGCTGCTACTTTATTCATTTCGATTGCTGATGGCGCATCGCTTTTGCTGCAATGTCCGTCCGGTACTGAGCACCCTCGAACGAGATCGCTTGTACCGTTTGATAGGCTGCCTCACGCGCTTTCGCCAGATCTTCTCCTGTTGCTGTCACGCCCAGCACGCGACCACCACTCGTCACGATGCCTCCGTCCGTTGCCTTCGTCCCTGCGTGAAAGACGGTAACATCCGCACCTGTGCGTTCCAGCCCTTGGATCACTTGACCTTTTGGATACTCCCCTGGATAGCCGGGCGCCGCCATTACGACACATACGGCACTGCCCTTCTTCCATTTCACGTCTACTGCATCCAATTCGCCCTTGATGGTAGCCACAAAAATATCGAGCAAGTCAGTTTCCAGCAGCGGCAGGATGACCTGTGTCTCCGGATCGCCAAAACGAGCGTTGAACTCCACTACTTTTGGACCTTGCTCGGTAATCATCAAGCCCGTGTACAGGATGCCTTTAAACGGAATACCGTCCTTGGCCATTCCTTCCGCCATCGGTTTGACGATCGTCTCCACAATCTGCTCCACCAGCTCATCGGACATTTGCGGAACAGGCGCGTACGTCCCCATGCCACCTGTGTTCGGTCCGCGATCATCGTTGAAAATACGCTTGTGGTCCTGCGAGGTAATCATGGGCTTTACGGTCGCCCCATCGACGAATGACAGCAGGGATAGCTCTTCCCCACGCATGCACTCTTCGACGACGACACGTGTACCCGCTTCACCGAAGACGTTTTCTTCCATGATCTGACGCAGTGCCTCTTCTGCTTCTTCCAGCGTTTCTGCTACCACGACACCTTTGCCTGCTGCCAAGCCGTCTGCCTTGACGACAATCGGCGCTCCCTGTTCACGAACATAGGCAACTGCAGATTCATAGTCGAGGAACGACTCATAAGCGGAAGTCGGGATGTTGTATCGCATCATCAGTTTTTTCGCAAACGATTTGCTTCCCTCGATCATCGCCGCTTTGCCATTTGGGCCAAAGATCGGCAGGTTACGCTCCTCAAAAAAGTCCACGATGCCTTCCAGGAGTGGATCTTCAGGGCCGACCACAGTCAGGTCAATCCCTTCATCTTTTACAAACTGAGCCAGGGCCGCAAAATCAAATACGCCGATAGGTACGTTTTGCGCGATCTGAGCCGTACCGCCATTACCCGGTGCACAGTATACTTTTTTCACTTTCGGACTTTGCAGCAATTTCCAGGCGATAGTGTGTTCACGTCCGCCACCGCCAATTACCAAAATATTCATCGTATTTCCTCCTGTGTTAGAGGTCATGCGCTCTATTAGTGTTTGAAATGACGAGTACCGGTGAAAATCATTGCGATTCCAAAACGATTGCACGCGTCAATCGACTCTTGGTCACGAACCGAACCGCCTGGTTGAATGATGGCTGTAATACCTGCTTCTGCCGCTGCTTCTACGGTATCGGACATCGGGAAGAATGCATCCGATGCCAGTACGGAACCTTTTGCCAGATCCTTCGCCTGCTCGATTGCAATTTTCGCAGAGCCTACGCGGTTCATTTGGCCTGCGCCTACGCCGACGGTCATGTTGTCTTTCGCCAGCAAAATGGCGTTGGACTTCACATGCTTGACTACTTTCCAGGCGAATTTCAGTTGTTCCATTTCCTCTTCAGTCGGCTGACGATCCGTTACTACACGGACTTCTGCTTCTTCGAGCTGTTTCAAATCGTAGTCCTGTACCAAAGCACCACCCGCTACCGGTGCTACGCGGAAGTGGTTTTCTTTTACCGAAGCCTCATTCAAGGTAGGGATGCGCAGGAGACGGAGATTCTTTTTCTCGGTCAACACCGCCAAGGCTTCTTCTGTAAAGTCTGGAGCCAGGATGATTTCCAGAAAGATTTCTTTCATCGCCATTGCGGTATCGCGATCGATCGTGCGATTCGCAGCGACGATGCCACCAAAGATAGACACCGCATCTGCTTCATACGCCTTTTGGTAGGCTTCGCGGATTGAAGTGCCAATTCCAACGCCACAAGGATTGGAGTGCTTGATCGCAACCACAGCCGGCTCCGAAAATTCACGAACAATGGCGAGTGCCGCATCCGCATCATTAATATTATTGTAAGAGAGCTCTTTGCCATGCAATTGCTCAGCGTATGCGATGCTAGCAGTCCCTGCCAACGGCTCGCGGTAAAAGGCAGCACGCTGGTGTGGATTCTCTCCGTAACGCAGATCCTGTGCCTTTTCATACGTTACTGTGAAGCTCTCTGGCAAGAGTTCGCCTACCTGCTCACTCAAATAGCGCGAAATCAGTGCATCGTAGGCAGCTGTATGACGGAATACTTTCGCAGCCAGGCGACGGCGCGTCTCCAAGGTCGTATCTTTGCTCGTCTCAATTTCAGTTGCGACGGTTTCATAATCAGCTGCATCGACTACGACACTGACAAATGCGTGATTTTTTGCAGCGGATCGGAGCATAGTAGGACCGCCGATATCAATATTTTCGATTGCCTCTTCAAACGTCACATCTGGTTTGGCAATGGTTTCTTTAAAAGGATACAAATTTACGACTACCAGATCAATCGTTTCGATCTGAAGCTCTTCCAGTTGTTTTTGATGTGCTTCGTTGTCGCGCACAGCCAAGAGACCGCTGTGGATATTCGGATGCAGTGTTTTGACGCGTCCGTCCAGAATTTCCGGAAATCCGGTTACTTCGGAAATACCAATGACGGGAACCCCCGCTTCTTTCAAGAGAGAAGCCGTGCCTCCGGTTGAAATGATCTCTACCCCGGCAGCTGCCAAACGACGAGCAAACGGAATCAATCCTGTCTTGTCAGAAACGCTGATCAACGCTTTTTTCACACTCACGGATAGAACCTCCTGGACTTTTACTTTAGTTTTAAACCTCAACGAGGCTGTTCTTCGATGCTAAGCTCGTGGTTTTCGAAACAAAACACGAACATTCCTTTACTATTAAAACATAAATGTACGTTTTCATCAAGGTTTTCGTCAGGTAAAACAAACGCAGCCGCCTATGCTTGGTTCAGCACGCGCGACTGCTTTTTTCTTATCTTATGCGATTCATTACCGCGATTTCTTTTTTTTACCTGACAATTTCCTGACTCGTTCAGCAAGGGAAAGATGTTTGGCCTTTCCCGCCGCCGTTTTCGGCTTTTTAGCCTTGCTGCGTTTGCCTTTGACATCCTTGGGCATGAAGCTTCCCAGTTCATCCATCGTGATAGACTGCATACGCTCTTTCACTTTTTCGCGTGTCTCTTCGGGAACGTTAAGTCCCATATCCGACAACTCGTTCATGATCGAGTCGATGTCTTTCGAGCCACCTTTTGGGAACTTCTCCGCAAGCTTCATAATATCGGCCAGCGTCCATTCCCGCCCCGTTCTCTTGCTTAGCTTGCCCAGCAAATCGGTTACAAAATCCCCGCTCAAATGGGCACCTCCTCGATTACGGCTTTACACTTCTTTTTACCATATGTCAGGAGGAACCATTTGGTTTACCTTAATCCACAGCGTTATATTGTCCTATTAGATTTTCCACTCCAGCTGAGGAAATTGCTGGGCGAGCTGGTGCAATTCCGCCATTTTTCCGATGAAATGCTTCTGAATCGCCAAGATATGGTCATCTTCTCCGAGGAAATGAAGCAGGCTGACATCGCAGGAAATCATGGACCATTTCGTAGGATCATGCAATCCCGTTCCTACCCAATCTTCCTGATTCTCGTCCATCCATTTCATCGCTGTGACAATATCGGAGCGGTTTTTTGCATTCGGATTGACTTCCATCATTACGCTGACCAGCGGATAATCGTCATCCGTAAAATAGTAGCCACACGCGACCCAGATGCCGTTTCCTTGATCGTTCGTCTTGATGTAGCGATCCAAATCTCTCATCTGCACGTTTCGATTGGACCAGCCTATTGCTTTCCCGAAATATTTGGTCATTGTTTCATCCACAGCACCATCCAGACTCGCATCCATCATCGATTGCAGGCGTCCCATATGTTGCAGGGCATACACATCCTGCGGCAGAAATTTTCTGGTTTCGTTCAATTGCATTTCCTCCATATAAGATAGGATTTTATGACCATACGGGTTGGGATGTTTGCTCAGCCACTTGTAAAATTCATACCAGCGGAGCTGGCGAAACTTCGTCCTGCTTCCCGTCTGAATGACCTCGTCACGTTTCTTGGGATCATGTCTTTTGGTCACGTAAAACAAAGTAGTGTTTACCCCATCTTGCTCGTGGAGCTGCAAATGATCCGCATACCGCTTCAACTGTTCGTGACCTTCACCGCTGTCGATCTTGTTTTCAAAAAATACGAGACACGGCTGTTGACCTTTACGTAGCGAGATGACCAGATCCGGCCTACTGTCCGTCGCGTGGCCTGAGAGCTTGGCATACGTTTTTTGCGTGGTCACTTCCACCTGGGATAGCTCGTCCCACTGCTCGTCCGTGAAATGGGTAAGAAAGTCTGCCAGTAATTGGGGGTCATCAAAGATATCTGCCACAATTTCGGTCAAATAATCTTCCAGTACATCTTTCTCCTGAGCTTTTAACAAGTTGTAGAGCCTACCAAAGAGCGAATTCAAACAAAGCTCACCTATCCTTATCGCGAAAGCTTGTGATGATATCACCTAAAAGAATTCCTTCTGCGCCACAGGACTCCTTTTCCACGTAAAAAAAGCGCCTGTTCCTCAAATGAACAAGAGCGCTTTTGCTATCGATTTCATGAAGTCAGCTGAACATGACGTCCATCCAGCTTTACACGCCCATCTACCAGCCAGCTGATCACCTCGACCAAAAGACCGTGTTCGACCTCATGGATGCGAGCTGCCAGTGTCTCAGATGTGTCGTCCTCTAGCACCGCCACAGGAATCTGCGCGATGATGGGCCCCGTATCGAGACCGGCATCCACCACGTGCACCGTTACCCCCGTAATCTTTACCCCGTAAGCGAGTGCCTGTCCGACTGCATCCTTGCCTGTAAATGCCGGTAAAAGCGATGGATGAAGATTGATAATACGACCGTCGTAGGATGAGAGAAGCGTTTCCCCAACGAGACGCATGTATCCAGCTAGCACGACGAGGGAGACATCGCGCTGACGAAGTTGGGCGACGATTTCCGCTTCGAAGGCTGCTTTATCCACGAACTCCTTTGGTTGAAAGACAAACGCTTCAATCCCTAGTCGCTCTGCACGTTCCAGTACTTTCGCTCCCGGCTTGTCGCAGACGAGGAGTGAGACTTCCACTCCGTTCAGCCTTCCACTTTGCACAGCTTGCACGATCGCTTCAAAGTTGGAACCGCTGCCCGAGGCGAAAATGGCTACCTTTTTCACCATTCCACCCCGTTGTATACGACTTTGCGTTCACCCGCCTGAATGTTGCCGATCAGGTACGGCTGTTCACCGAGCTCCTGCAGCTTTTCGATAACGGATACCGCATCATCTTGTTTGACAACCAGCATCATGCCGATTCCCATGTTAAAGGTTTTGTACATGTCAGGATAAGAAATTCCGCCTGCTTCCTGCACCAGTGAGAAGATTGGCAGGACAGGCCAGGAGCCTACGTCGATCACTGCTTGTGTACCTTCCGGGAGCACACGCGGGATGTTTTCCGTGAAGCCGCCGCCTGTAATATGAGCCAACGCCTTTACTTCATGCGATTCCAGTACAGACAGGACTTGCTTCACGTAAATGCGTGTAGGCGTCAGCAATTCTTCGCCCAGCTTTTTGCCCAGCACGTCTACATGATCGTGGAGCGACATTCCTTTGTCAGCCAAGAGCACTTTGCGTACGAGAGAAAACCCGTTGCTGTGCACGCCACTGGACGCTAGCCCGATCAACACGTCGCCCGCCGCGACAGTCGAACCGGTAATCAATTTGCTCTCATCTACTACACCGACGGTAAAGCCCGCGATATCGTACTCGCCCTCCGTGTACATACCCGGCATTTCCGCCGTTTCTCCACCGATCAAGGAGCAGCCAGCCTGTGAGCAGCCGTCAGCGATCCCTTTGACAATCGCTTCAATCTTTTCAGGGATGACCTTGTCGACAGCCAAATAGTCGAGGAAGAAAAGAGGTTCGGCCCCTTGTACGACCACGTCGTTTACACACATCGCTACCGCGTCGATGCCAATGGTGTCGTGTTTATCCATGGCAAAGGCCAGCTTCAGCTTGGTGCCAACACCGTCCGTGCCTGATACAAGTACCGGTTTCTCATATTTCTTGGTATCCATACGGAACAGCGCACCGAAGCCGCCCAAATCAGTCAGTACCTCGGGACGGAATGTCCGCTTCACATGCTTTTTCATGCGTTCGACTGCTTCGTTCCCCGCATCAATATCTACGCCTGCTTGTTTATATGCTTCACTCATCGTTTCTCCCCCTCACAAGAGGTACTAGTCTGCCTTAGCATTTGAGAGCTGGCAGTGCTTCTTCAAAATCAATTTCGGTCGGGTATTGCCCGGTGAAACAAGCAAGGCAATGCCCATTATTTGGAGCCGTATCTTCACGACCGATCGCATCGAGCATTCCTTCCACAGACAGGAATGACAGCGAGTCAGCACCGATGACTTGGCGAATTTCCTCTACGGATTTGGTAGAAGCGATCAGTTCATCGCGCGTCGAGGTATCGATTCCGTAAAAGCACGGATTCATGACAGGTGGCGAGCTGATTCGTACGTGTACTTCTTTTGCACCTGCTTCACGCAGCATGCGAACAATGCGGTTGCTCGTGGTTCCACGAACGATCGAGTCATCGATCATCACCACGCGTTTGCCTTCCACTACCTTGCGCACAGCAGAAAGCTTCATATAAACAGCGCGTTCACGCAATTCCTGGCTTGGTTGAATAAACGTACGTCCCACATAACGGTTTTTGATCAGACCGATCTCGTAAGGAACACCTGTCGCTTCGGCAAAACCGATAGCGGCAGAAATACTGGAATCGGGTACACCGATGATGACATCTGCATCAATTGCGGATTCGTTGGCAAGCTGCTTGCCCAGACGTTTGCGCGCCATGTGCACGTTGATCCCGTCAATGTCGCTGTCCGGACGAGCGAAGTAAATGTATTCAAAGATGCACATCGAACGTTGTGTCTTCTCTGTATGGTGTGTTTCCAGAACGCCATTTTCGTCGACAACGATCAGTTCGCCTGGCTGTACGTCGCGCCAGTACTCTGCACCGATAATGTCAAAAGCACAGGTCTCAGAAGCGACACAGACAGCATCTCCCAATCGTCCCAGCGACAGTGGACGCAGTCCGTTCGGATCGAGGGCAACCACTAGCTGGCGCTCGTTCATCACACACAGGGCATAGGCGCCCTTGATGTGCTGCAGAGCATCTTTCACTGCACCTGGAAGATCGGTTCTCTCAGAGCGAGCAATGAGATGGGCGATGACTTCCGTATCACTCGTTGTTTGGAAAATGGAGCCTTTAGCCTCCAGCTCTTTTCGGAGGACAGCCGCGTTTACCAGGTTTCCGTTGTGAGCGACGGCCATACTGCCTTGCGCGTAACGGAAAAAGAGCGGTTGTGCATTCTCGATTTTGCTGGAGCCTGCCGTCGTATAACGGGTATGCCCGATGGCGATGTGCCCTTTGAATTTCTCCAGGTCACCTTTGCCAAATGCTTCAGATACAAGTCCCATACCGCGGTGCTTATACCATTTCTCGCCGTCGGAGGCGCAGATACCTGCGCTCTCCTGACCGCGATGCTGCAGAGCATGCAGCCCCAAGTAAGTCAGCTGGGGAGCTTCCTTGTGATTGTAGATGCCAAAGACGCCACATTCTTCATTCAGTTCGTCCCAGATTACCCGATCAAACATGGAATCGCATCCTTCCAGGCTGCTTTCACCTCTTGAATCGAAGCGTTGACCGCTTCTGTACCGTTCACGCTGATTACCAGACTTTCTCCGCCAGTTGTTCCGATTTGCCCAGCTGGCACACCGTGTTCAGCCGCCAGTGCAAGCAATGCTTCTACTTGATCGTTAGACGCGCTGAGCAAAATACGAGATTGCGACTCGCTGAACAAGAGGACGTCTGGACGCAATGCCGATTCCAGTGTCACTTGTGCACCAAAGTTTTCGCCGAAGCAGGATTCAGCCAGAGCCACTCCCAGACCACCTTCGGACAAGTCATGAGCGGACTTAACAAGACCTTTGCGGATCGCAGCCAATGTCAGCTTTTGTACAGCTGCTTCTTTGGCCAGATCGATTTGTGGAGGACGACCGGAGATAGACCCTGTCGCCATCTTTTGATATTCCGAGCCACCGAGTTCTGCGAAAGTCTCACCCAGCAGGATGATCGCGTCCCCTTCGTGCTTGAAGTTTTGGGTTGTAATATGGTCCACATCAGTGATCAAGCCTACCATTCCGACGGTTGGTGTCGGATAGATCGCATCACCACTGCGTTCATTGTAGAAAGATACGTTACCGCCGATTACCGGCGAATCCAATGCTACGCAAGCTTCACTCATGCCTTCGCACGCTTTTTCAAACTGCCAGAACACCTCAGGCTTTTCCGGACTACCGAAGTTGAGGCAGTCGGTGATCGCCAGTGGTTCTGCACCGGAGCAAACGACGTTGCGAGCAGATTCTGCTACTGCAATCGCGCCGCCCACTTTTGGATCGAGGTACACATAACGGCCGTTGCAGTCTGTGCTCATCGCCAGTGCCTTGCGTGTGCCGCGAACCATGACAACAGCTGCGTCAGAACCAGGCTTGACCGCTGTGTTTGCACGTACGATGTGATCGTATTGCTCATACACCCACGATTTGTTCGCTACAGTCGGTTGGGCAAGCAAGCTTTTTAGCGTTTCGTTCAAATCAGCAGGCTGGTTGATCGCCGCTACTGCATCTACGTTGGCATTTGCCTCATAGTAAGCAGGAACTGCCGATGGACGATGATACACAGGAGCGTCGTCAGCCAGGCTGTTAACAGGTACTTCAGCAACTACTTCACCGTTGTGCAAGAGGCGCAACAAGCTGTCTTCTGTTACTTTACCCACGACTGCGGATGCCAAGCCCCATTTGTCAAAGATCGCGATCGCTTCTGCTTCCTTGCCTTTTTCTACGACAACAAGCATGCGCTCTTGCGATTCGGACAGCATCATTTCATAAGCAGACATGCCTGCTTCGCGTTGCGGAACCAGATCCAGATTCATCTCGATTCCGTTACCCGCTTTGGAAGCCATCTCGGAGCTGGAGCTGGTGAGTCCTGCTGCTCCCATGTCCTGAATTCCTACAACGATACCGGTGTCGATGAGTTCCAGACATGCTTCCAGAAGCAGTTTTTCCATGAACGGGTCGCCGACTTGTACCGCTGGACGCTTTTTCTCAGATTCTTCGGTGAGCTCTTCAGATGCGAAGGTAGCACCGTGAATCCCATCGCGGCCTGTGCTTGCGCCTACATAGATAACGGGATTGCCAATACCCGAAGCAACACCCTTTTGAATTTTCTCGTGGTCAATGAGACCGACGCACATCGCGTTTACCAGTGGATTGCCTTCGTAGGTCGGGTCAAAGTTTACTTCGCCGCCTACTGTCGGAATTCCGATGCAGTTACCGTAGCCAGCGATCCCTGCAACTACGTGTTCAAACAAATATTTGACACGAGGAGTCTTTAGCTCCCCGAAACGAAGCGAGTTGAGTACAGCAATCGGACGCGCGCCCATCGAGAACACGTCACGGATAATTCCGCCTACCCCTGTCGCCGCACCTTGGTAAGGTTCGATCGCAGATGGGTGGTTATGACTCTCGATTTTGAAAACAACGGCTTGGTTATCGCCGATGTCCACGATGCCTGCGCCTTCCCCTGGACCTTGCAAAACACGAGGACCTTTGGTTGGGAAGCGACGCAATACTGGCTTGGAGTTTTTGTACGAGCAGTGCTCCGACCACATGACGCTGTAAAGACCAGTCTCTGTCCAGTTCGGTTTGCGGCCGATGATATCTACGACGCGTTGGTATTCTTCATCCGTCAGACCAATCTCGCGGTAGATTTTCTGATCGGCAATTTGTTCGGCTGTCGGTTCTTTATGCGTGAGTTGTGACACTGTTCCGTTCCCTCCACGTCTTCAGGATCGAGGTAAACAAGCGGCGTCCGTCATCGGAAGTCATCCATGTATGGACAGAACGCTCAGGGTGAGGCATCATGCCCAGAACGTTGCCACGTTCGTTGCAAATGCCTGCAATATCTTCAAGAGAGCCATTCGGGTTTTCACCGTGATAACGGAAGACAATCTGGTTGCCCGCTTTGAGCTGTGCCAATGTCTCTTCATCACAGTAGTAGTTTCCTTCGCCATGGGCGATCGGAATTTTAATCTCTTCCCCTGCCGCATAGTCGCGGGTAAAGGGGGTATCGTTGTTATCCACTCGCAGTCCTGCCAATGTGCAACGGAACTTGAGGGAACGGTTGCGCAAAAGGGCACCAGGCAACAATCCCACTTCGGTAAGGATCTGGAATCCGTTGCAAATCCCCATGACCAGCTTGCCTTCCTCCGCCGCCTTCACCACTTGTTCCATGACCGGCGAAAAACGGGCAACGGCGCCACAGCGCAGGTAATCCCCATAGGAGAAACCGCCTGGCAAAAAGATCGCATCATAGGCGGAGAGATCTGTATCCGAGTGCCATACGTAATCTACCGGCACTCCCATGACGTCTTCAACCGCGTTGTGCAAATCGATGTCGGCATTGGAGCCGGGAAAGACGATAACCGCTACTCGCATGACGTTAGCCCTCCACGATCTCAAAGCGATAGTCTTCAACCACCGTATTGGCAAGAAGCTTTTCAGACATTTCACGCACGCGCTCTTCTGCTTGGGCGCGATCGTTCGTACCCAGCTCGAGCTCCATGTATTTACCGATGCGCACGTTGTTCACTTCATCAAATCCGAGGGAATGCAGGGCACCTTTCACAGCATGACCTTGCGGGTCCAAAACGCTCTCGCGCAAAGTTACGTATACAACTGCTTTAAACATGTACGTCTCCTCCCAATCTTTTCAGCATTTCTTGATACGCTTCTTCTACGTTGCCCAAATCACGGCGGAAGCGGTCTTTATCCAGCTTTTCGTTTGTTTCGGAGTCCCAGAACCGGCACGTGTCCGGCGATATTTCATCGGCGAGGAGAATTTCCCCGTCCGCAGTTTTGCCAAATTCCAATTTAAAATCGACCAGTGTGATGTTGCGCTCCCGCAAGTATGGACGCAGTACTTCATTAACTGCCAAGCCCATGCGCTCCAGAGTCGCCTGATCACTTTCGCTCGCAATCCCCAACACTTTGATGTGGGAGGCATTTACCAGCGGATCCCCCAAAGCATCGTCCTTGTAGTAGAACTCGACAACAGGCTGTGGGAGGACTGTTCCTTCTTCCATACCCAGTCGTTTTGCCAATGATCCTGCTGCGATATTACGGACGACTACTTCCAACGGGATAATTTCCACTTTGCGAACGACCTGCTCAGTGGCTGACAACAGGCGAATGAAATGGTTGTCGATCCCACGCTCTTTTAGCATGGTGAAAAAGATAGCAGTAATCCGGTTGTTCAGTTCACCTTTACCCGTGATTTGCGCTCTTTTCTCTCCGTTAAATGCTGTTGCGTCGTCTTTATACTCCACCCAGTACTGATCAGGCGTCGATGTCCGATAAATACGTTTCGCCTTACCTTCGTAGAGTTGTTCCTGTTTTTCCACTGTAGGAGCCACCTTCCCAGCTAAAAAGGTTGAGTTTCTATTAATTCACGAACGATTCAACTACATTAAAACACAATCATACGCATTTATCAACGAAAAATACGTGAATGACGTTCGACAATAGTTCGGAAATTGCTAGTAATTTTAGGATCCCCTCTATGTAAACATTCGTTTACAAACCATCCACACCAGCTTTACATTTTTTCTTTACAATAGAACGAATGTCTAGGTACACATTCGAATGGTCGGCGTTAATCCACCCCATTGATAACGTAACCAGCAGATCGCGCGCTATTCTCGTCATTTTGGCACAGGAATGGGAGCCTCTAATAATGGGCTCCTTTTTTGTTCATGTGTTACACTGATTTAGGTGCAACCTATATGGAAAGAAGGAAGGTATTCAGATGTTTCCCTTTGAGGTATCTTTTCCTACCCACATCTACTTTGGCGTTGGCGAACTAAGGCGTTTGGGCCAGGCTGCGAAGACATTGGGAAAAAAGGCGTTGCTCGTCACGGGAGGCAATGCTGCAAAGCGCACAGGACTACTCGATCGTGTGCAGGCGCTCTTGCAGGAAGCGGAAGTAGAAAGCATTCTTTTTGACAAAATCGAACCCAATCCGCGTACGGCTACCGTAGACGACGGAGCAACTCTCGCTCGTCAGCATGCGTGCGACTTTGTGCTGGCCGTTGGTGGTGGGTCCGTTATGGACGCTTCCAAGGCGATTGCTGCGGCTGCACAGTCTGGCCGTCCGATCTATGACTATATGCGCGGCAACCCAAGCGGCACGGGTAAAGTGCTCGTCCCTGTACAAGAGGCTTTGCCATTAATGACCGTCCCCACCGTTGCTGCAACTGGCTCTGAAGCCAATAACATCAGCGTGCTGACTCACTGGGACACTCACGAAAAGTCATCCATCAACGGGCCGGCTCTCTATCCAAAAATAGCGATACTCGATCCGTCGATCACGTATACCGTTCCCGCTCGCGTCACGGCCGAGGCTTGCGCGGACATTTTCTCTCATTTATTTGAAAGCTATCTGATCAGTGCAGAGGGTGCGCTTGTGCAAGACGGTGTGTCAGAGACACTCATCCGTCTGGTTGTAGAACACTCACTCACAGCCATCGAGCAACCTGACAACGAAGAAGCCCGCTCCACCCTGCTGTGGGTCAGCACATTAGGCATCAGTCCGTTTGCCAATGCGGGTCGAGGAGCAGGAATGCCTTTGCACGGAGTCGAGCATCCTTTGAGCGGTATCTACGATATGGCGCACGGTCGCGGACTCGCGATTTTGTCACTTCCTTATTTTAAACAGGTGATTCTGGAAGATCGCCCCGAACGACTGGCTCGCATGGGACGGCATTGTTTTGGGGTCACGGAAGAAGATGACCGGACTGCAGCTGAGGCTACGATCGAAGCGGTGAAAAACTGGTACGAACGCATGGGAATTACGGAGCGTCTCTCTGATTTTGGAGTCACGCGTGATGATCTGGCAGGCATGGCACAAGAGGCTGTGACCATTGGCGGACGCGGTGTCGGACATTTGCCCAGCTCTCGTAAACTGAATGCAGAAGACATCGTAAAGATCTACGAAGCCTGCTTATAAGGCTTTGCATATACACTGGCAGACTCCCTTAAAATTGTGCAATAATATATCTAATAAAAAAATTTTTACTATGGAGGTTGCGAAACATGGCAGATCCACGGATTAATGAATTAGCTAGCCGTCTTGTCCGCTACTCGCTCAATCTGCAAAAAGGAGAAAAGGTCCTGATCGAAAACACAGGCCTGCAACCTGAATTGGTTCGTGCTCTCGTACGCGAATCCTTTGCCGTAGGCGCCCTTCCTCTCGTCACCCTAAAAGACCAAGAAGTAAATCGCGCCTTGTACCAAGGAACAAGCGAAGAGCATATGGCATTGATGGCCAAATTTGAATACGACCGCATGAAAGACATGGATGCGTACATCGCCGTGCGCGCTTATGACAACATCAATGAATACGCTGACGTGCCTGAAGACAAAATGGGCATCTACTCACGCGTTCTGTACCAGCCTGTACATACAAATGAGCGTGTACCAAACAAGCGCTGGGTCGTTCTGCGCTATCCGAACAAATCGATGGCACAGCTGTCCAGTATGAGCCTGGAGGGCTTCGAGGACTTCTATTTCTCCGTCTGCAACCTGGACTATGCCAAGATGTCCAATGCAATGACGCCGCTGAAAGAACTGATGGAACGTACTGATCGCGTACGCATCGTTGGCCCGAAAACCGACCTGCGCTTCTCCATTAAAGGAATCAACGCGATCAAATGCGATGGCAAACGCAACATTCCTGACGGAGAAGTTTACACGGCACCTGTTCGTGATTCCGTCGAAGGGACCATCTTCTACAACGCTGCGACCAACTACAACGGCATTTCCTTTACCGATGTTCAATTCACGTTTAAAGAAGGAAAAATTGTAGAAGCTACCAGCTCCAACACCAAAGCCTTGAACGACATTCTCGATACCGACGAGGGTGCTCGCTACATCGGGGAATTTGCGATCGGCTTCAACCCGCACATCCTGCATCCGATGCTCGACATCCTGTTTGATGAAAAAATCGCCGGCAGCTTCCACTTCACGCCGGGGAATGCTTACACGGTGGCAGACAACGGCAACCGCTCCTCTGTCCATTGGGATTTGGTGCAAATCCAGCGTCCTGAATACGGCGGCGGCGAAATCTGGTTCGACGATGTACTGATCCGCAAAGACGGCCGTTTTGTCTTGCCAGAGCTCGAAGGATTGAACCCGGAGAATCTGGTGTAGATCGAACAATAACAGAATGAAAAGGGGCAATCCCATACGTCTCGTGTAGACGGAGGGATTTGCCCCATTTTTATGAAACGTTGGTACCAGCGGGTAAATAAACGCTTTCCCCCTACGAGGACAGCTCTTTGTCCTTCGCTTCCCCAAACATACCCGCCAGCTTTTGATAGGTAGGAGGAAATTCTGCCTGATAGCGTAGGAAGGATGGGATCGGATAGCGTACGCCGCCTTTTTGTGTGCCTGCCAGCCCTTCTACGAGCTCTGCCGCATCGCGGAAATGGAAGCTAAAGGCCATCTCGTGATCTTGTGTTTGCGCGAACAGCCTATCGCCATAACAGGGAACGATGACTTGCGGTTCACCGGTTTGCAGAGGCTTGATCGCGATGTCAGCACAGTCTGCCCGGCTGGAGAATGTAGATGGGATCGAACCGCCCCGCTTGTACAGCATTCCTGCGACCAGCCTCATGACTTGCGCCGAATTTCCGTAAATGACGACGACATCCGGGTCTACCTCCGCTCGCTCCAGAGGAAACGATACGTAATACCCGCTCTCTTCAGCAGATAGCTTGGGAACGTCCTGCTCGCTCTTTGCCCCTGTTTCCAGTGAGTCGGTGTACATGCCACAGGCCAGATTTCCTTCTGAATAAAAAGGCAGCTGCTCTTCGTACCCAAATGCCACTTGGGCGATGGGACAGGAAAGGTCCGCTCCATTCATGGCAATACTCCAGCCATAGCGGCGGGAAAAACCAACGGCTTGGCAAATGGTGATCTGGTAGCCTAGATCGCGCGAAGGTAGCTTTACCTTTGCAGGTAGATTGGCCTCATCCTTCACGATTTTGACGCCAACTGGAAATGTCTCCGTTCTCACATAGGTTTGAATGGCTTGGCTCAATTCTTTTGCATTCATGCCCGTTCCCCCTTTTGAAAATGGATGTACTCTGAATCTTTCGTCTTTTCAGTTGGAAATTCCTTTCTCAGCTACAAATACAAAGGTAGGTAACGATTGCACGTTCTCGATTCGCGTCGAGCTCGTCCTGGTAATTCGCGAATATCATCTGGCGTCAGTAGCGTCCGTACATTGGCAAGGCTGTTGGCTTTAAAGCATATTCTCCCCTCGATGATTCTTTCCTTCATCTTCTTCTCACAGTCTCTCACACCATTGCCGCCAGACTCTTTGTTTTCCCACCCACATTCAAGCTTACAACTTCGTAAGGTACTGGAAAGGAAAATCGATTTCGAGTTGACGCAATCCTTGCTACTATAGAACATGACTTCAAGGAACATACGGAGGGTACGGATGAAGAAATATGCGTGGATCCAGGGGCTCTTGCTCCTGTTTGTTGCTGTGCTCAGCGGCTGCAACCCCATTACTGCTTCCCCTGAGCAGGTACAAGGGCTGACAAAAGAAGAAGCGGCTCAAATTGCTTCAGCCGCTGTCAGACAATACTATCACGTTGAAGTGAACACTACCGATCGGGTCATCACACTGGATGATCCCGCAAAACTCGTGGAAGCGACCACAGGAGAGCCGATTTTCAGAGGCATTCCTGTCCACGTCGTTATGAACCGTGAACCTCAAGTGGGTGAAGTCTCTGCCTTCCACGCCATAATCGACCCGAAGTCCAAGCAAGCGCTCTCAGTGTCCATCGATTTTGCTGGGCAAAATGGACAGCAAACGGCAAAAACCTTGACAGAGGCCGATCTTGAAAAGGCCGCATCGGAGTTTATCCGTACCCAAAAGCTACTCACCCCCACCGCCTTTCAGCTGGTTAAGGCATCCTATGCCAATCCTGATGATCTCAAACGCTATTTTTACTATTCGGACGGACTCAAAGCGATTGCCATCGGAGTAGATACCCAGCTGCAGCAAGTGGTGACCTTTACCTATATTTAAGATTAGAAAACGTGGCTACGCCAATCCTATGGCGAAAACAGCGGGACATCAATTCCCGCTGTATTTTTGTTCGATCTCCACTTTCATTTCTTGATAGGTCTTATTGGTGAGGTGAACTAAATAATCAGTCAGCTCTTCTTTCGCTTGGGTGGCCAACGCCTCTCTGGTTGCACGTTGCTGCATGAGGAAGCCTTTCGCCTCATTCCCGATTTTCCCTGTCATGGCTAAATAGTCAATCGCTGCTCCGATGTTCAAGCTCTCTCGCCAATTTTTCTCATACCAATCGCGGTCATACGCATCAATCCACTTTCTGCGGTCTTTGAGCACCGCATCTGCTTCCGTCAGCGCGTCCCGTTTCCATTGCTCCCACTTTTCGGCGATTTCCTTGGCTCGTTCCAGCTCCTGTCGGAATTGATCGCGATTGGTTACGTTGGCGTACAATCCTTCCGACGCCTGCGCGATTTCCTTTAGCTGCTTTTGGCCTTGTGCATCCACATCAAAACCAATCACATTGAGCAACGGCATGATGTCTGACTCGGACAGCTTTTTTGCCACTTCGACCGGATCTCCTCCGCAAGTCTCGATACCGTCGCTGACCAAGTAAATCACATTTGTATTTTTGTCTGCCGGAAACGCGGACAGATCTTCCTGAGCTTTTTGCAAAGAATACGCAATCGACGTCCAGCCGGATGGTTCAAATAATCCCAATGCTTCATTCAGTTTTTTCGCATGGTAGGTTTGCAGGGGGTAGACGATCTCACTGCTACTGCAAGATCGCTGTTTGTCCGCATCGGACCCACTCCCCAGATGACCGTATACGCGTAAAGATACCTTGGCCTCTTCAGGCAGGGATTCGGCAAATTCTTTGATTGCTTCCTTTGCCAGCTCCATCTTCGTTTTTTCACCGATTTTCTCCCCCATACTCCCGCTCGCATCCAGAATGATTTCTACGTTAAAGTGCTCACGGAATTGGAAGCGCGCGTCCCCTACATCGGGACTCCCGAACGACGCCATCTTCCACCGGTCTACTACCATCTGCGGACTGAGGTAATCCTCTGAGAACAGCTTCAGCAATTCCGACCAGTACACTCTCAACAACGTTTCATTCATGCCGTCCAGGAGAGGAGGCAATTCATCGAGAATTTGTGCGATTTTGTCATGATGGGGATACTGCGGCTGGTAGAACGGAATACCAGAGAGCGGACCAGGAGTGGCGACAATCAACTCCTGCGCAGTCTGGGGAAGCTGTGTTTGGGGAGCGGAAATCACAGAGCCTGCTGCTCCCAGCGAACAGCCTGTGAGCAAGAGAGACACGAGCATTCCTCCTAGGATACGTTGCCATCTGCGCTTCCTTTCCATCTGTACCGCCTCCTCAGAGCTTGATGCATGCGTCACCAGTCTTCTCCCTCTGAAAATACGTGAGGAAGCTGCTTCCAGCCTGTCACCTTGACGAAGCCAATCGTCCTGCTTTTTCCTGTCTGGTAGATTTGTTCGGCATGCTTTGGCATAAAATCCATCCCGAATGTCTTACTTTCATATCGGACCGAGGTCCTCACTTCGATACGGTCCTCTCCATTAAACAACTTGATGGATGAACCACTGAGCGTGCTCTTGTTGCTCGCGAGAATGTCCGTGACGACGCCAGGAATCTCAGAAGAAGCCTGATCCAGTCCTACCACGACGTGCGTCAGTAAATCCGGATATACAGGAATCGCGAAGAGCAATACACGATCGATCGCCTCGAATTGCACTTCACTCGATGACCAATCCGGATTGGCCGCTTCGATTGATTTCATCTCTTCTTCTACCAACGGCCAGATATAGACTGGGTCAATCCAATTCACAATGGAATGGTCATAAGAATGGATGGCTTCCTCGACTTCGTCGTAGATGACGTCAGTCGCCGCCAAGCTGGCTAGCTCAGCACTATTTGCCGCCATTTCTTTGTCGACAAAGACGGAAGAGAAATTAAAGAGAACCGTAAAAATCACCAAGAGCATGAAGAAAAAAACAGTCAACACGAGTATAGTCATATTGCCCCGCTCATTGCGCAAGAGCACGATCAACTGTCTCATCTAATGGATCACCCGTCCCCGAAGCTCTCTCGAAAATGAGATCACCCTGTCTTCTTCATCCATGTTACGTTTGATGAAATCCGGAAGAAAAAACAAATCCAGATGTACACCGACTTTAGCCGTAAAGTAACTGCCGTCACCGGAAATGCCTGAGCCACCGCCATTATAGGCGATTCCCCCGCCAGCGCTACCCACGATCTTTTGTGCAGCGTCCAGCGCCTCGATAGATTTTCCGGTGATGGCATACACCTTAGCTGCCTCATTCGCTGCTGACTGCGCGATGATCACCGCATACACACCCGTCAAAAACTGCCACAAAATCAGCAGGATTAAAAATACGAACGGCAGGATTCCGAGAAATTCTACGGTCGCAGAGCCTTTTTGGCCGTTTATCCTTCCCATGCTAGCTCCTCTTGTTTCCGTACCTGCTCCGTACTCCACTTACGGGTGTACAAGGTAAATAGTACTGAGATAAAGGGACAGAGCATGACATAGAGCAGCAGCTGCGTGAAAAAAACAGCCCCAAAGCTTGTCGTGATCGACGTTACCGAGAGCAAACCGATCATGGAAATTCCCCATTCGATCACACTCGTCAAAATGAGCAGACCGACAATCGGTACAAAATGCCTTTTGCCCAGCTCAAATGCGCTACGCAAGCATTGCCACGGCGTCTTTCCTTTCACTACAGCCACATACGGCGTGAGAAAAAACAAGATCAGGAGCAGCAGCCCTGGGACAACAAACAGGACCATACCGATACTAACCGCCAACACGTAGACTACCCCAAATAGAAACACGGAGATGCCTTGTTCGGCAAAAGCGCGAAAGGCCTGTCGCAGCGGTCTTTCCTCTCCTTCTAGATCGGTGATTACGTATTGGGCAAAGGGAACTTGGACGACCATAAAGAACAACAGGAGCAAAAACAGATTGAAAAAGCTGGAGACGACCTTGGCTCCGGTGATCGCGGCTAAAAAACTCACATAATTGATGGTCATGTTGTGGACGATCATGAAGGGCAGTACAATGACAGCTGACAGCAACAACAGCGACTCAATATGCCGCGTATAAAAATGGAAACTTTCCTTCAGCGGATTCATGCTTCTCCCCCTGTTCGTTGCACGTGTCTATGGATTGCGCAGGATCGAAACGACCAGGCGCTGAAATAACGCATCATTTTGCTCCCGATATGACTCGGCCAGCTGCTCGGCTGATTGATAGGACACGGACTGCGTCTCAAAGCTGCGAACGGACTCGTCATTCGTTTTTCGCAGCCCTTCATCCTTGTAGCGACGAAGCAATTCGCTGAGCTTCTCCTTTTTCTTGAGTTGCTCCCCCGAAAGCGCCAGACGGTTGTTTGCAAAAAAGACGGACAGCCGATCGACTGCTTCCCTGACTTCGACCTGCCTGCGCAACCGCTCGTACAAGAGGTAATCGGACTCGTACAACGCATTACGCAAGGCCGTTTCGTCCTCTGAAATCACGTAGCCACGCGCAAGCATTTGTTGGTGGGCACGCATCCCCGCTTCAAAGATGTCCCGCAGTCGATCCCTACCGTCGACAACAAATTCGCAGACGTCAATCAGCTGTCGAGCATCCTTTTGCGTCTGGACATCCATGCTGGCTTCGCAATCCGGCAGCAGTGCCTGCAAAATATCCCGCTTTTGCTCGTACATCCAGACTGGTTTTTCCTTATCTGCAGCAAAATCCTTGGTGAAGTTGATGACAGCGTTATTGTGGGACATAAACAGGCGTACCACCGGCTCTGCTTCCCTACGGGGAACGATTTCCCCATCTGGGCGGAGGATCAGATAGCCGACCGCTTCCTTCCCTCCCCACTTCCAGTACTGCACATTGTAATAAAAGCGTTCGTTCATTTGGACTGCATGATTAAACAACTCCGGCTTTTCCAGCAGATGCTTGAACGCTTTGATCTGGGCACGAACTTGTGCCGTCTCTGTTACTCTCATCGTGCGAGACCTCCTTTACGCAAAGATGGACTTCACCCACCCAACCGCTTTACTCACACCTTCTCGGATTCCCCGAGTGATTGCTCCACCCGCGAGCTTGTCACTCCATTTGACGAGTCGACTCAATCCCCAGAGAACAGCTCCTGTCACAACCAGAACGCCCGCTACAGTCTGCCCGCCTGGAATGACAGAGGCAATGATTCCCGCATCGATCAAGGTACTCCCAAAGCTACCGACTCCATCGACGAACTTCTCATTTTGCTTGTCTTGGCTCAGACTGGAATCAAATGCCTGATCGAATTTGGTAACCGTGTCAAACACATCAAAGGGTAGACTGATTGCGGCAATCCCGACATTCAATCCCGTAACGATCCCTGGAACCCTGACCGTATTCGCTGCGTTTACCGCGTTGGAAAACGATCGCTGGGCATTTACATTGCCGGCCAGAGCATTCGGATTTTGCTTCAAGATAAACTGGTAGCCGTCGTAGATTCCTTTTGCATCCAGACCATCGAGCGTCAGTCCTGTCACATTGCCCCACGGTGTGTCCTTAACCCCGATATCAATCCCTTTCAATCCGAGCTGTAGCAGGAACCCTCCGTACTTTCCAGCGCCCGTGCGTAGATCGACCTCTCCTTGCTCAATCAATGCCGCAGAGTAGCCCAGTGTCCCGCCTATCATATCTTTAAAACTCAGCTTAAGCGCGTCATAGCCTTTGGTTTCACCGAATGGCTCCGGAGAAGGTGGCTTCAGTGGGGCTGGATCGAGCTTTTTTACCCCGCCGCCGGGACTTTGTGAAGCTGGCAGTTCAATGGCAGGCATCTGCAAAGAGGGAATGGTGCTGTTCGGAGGTCGCAACTGCGGGATTTCTCCGCCAGGTGGTTCCAATGCGGGTACAGAACCGTCTGGAGCATGCAGCGGGGGTGGATCTCCCCCTGGTGGTTGCAGCTGTGGAGTGTCCCAACCTGGAGGCTCCAGCTGCGGTGTCTCCCATTGCGGGGCTTCCAGCTGTGGCGTCTCCCACTGAGGAGCCTGCAAATCCGACATCTGATAGTTTGGTGCGTTTAGCTGAGGAACGGGTAATGATGGTGCCTGGGCTAGGACGATTCCAGGTAAGACCTGTAGTAACAGGATGAAAAAGGCGAAGCTTCCGATTAATAGGGGGCTCTTTCCTTTTCTCCTCGCCATGACCAAACCCTCCTGTACAAAGAACTAGTTTCCTTTCACATGTCCACGAAATTGCTGTTGGATTGCCGCAATGGCTTCCTGATAGGTTTTTTCGTTGAGCGTATCCAAAAAGTCTTCCAGCTCGTCGGCACGCTGCCTCGCCAGCTTCTCTTGTTTGCTCTCGAGCTTTTCCAGAGCGGCTATCATCTCTTCGGACAAAGTTTTGCGCGCTCCCAGCTCCGTTAAAGCAGACAGAAAATTATAGCTCTCTCTGGAGGCGATGCTTTGCCATTTGGAGCCATACTCACTGATGGTGACACTTTGAGCGATCGTTGTGGAGAGTGCCTCGTAAGTCGAGCCAGCCAACCACTTCTCCCACTTCTGGGCGATCCGTTTCGCCTGCTCAAACTCTTTTTGCAGCTCCTTTTGGTCTTGAATGAACACGTACCGACCCCCGGCTGCTTCAGCTACCTTTTTGAGCTGCTGCTGCCCCTCTCCATCCACGCCAAAGCCGACCACGTTGACAATTGGTGTAATATCCGAGTCAGCCAGTTGCTTCGCTGCCTCGACCGGATTGCCCCCGCACGTTTCGATTCCGTCGCTGACCAAGTAAATGATGTTGGTGTTCTGCTCACCCGTCAACGGACGCAAATCCTCCTCGGCCTGCTGCAAGGCAAGCGCGATCGGCGTCCAACCAGCCGGCTTGAACTGTGCAAGCGAGCTTTGCAGCTTTTGCTTGTCGTACGCCTGCATCGGATACATCACTTCACTGCTCGCACACGAATGGGCCTTGTCAGCTTCTGATCCGCTGCCCTCGTGTCCGTATACCCGCAAGCTGACGTTGGCCCCGGCTGGAAGTGATGCCGCAAACGAGGTGATTGCTTCTTTCGCAGACTGCATCCTCGTTTTGCCACCAGCAGAAGCCGCCATGCTCCCACTCGCGTCCAGCAAGATCATGACGTTGTACTGCTTCTTGAATTGAAAGCGTGGATCGCCGATGGATGGATCACCAAATGACGCGAGCTTCATCTGATCGATGATATCTTGCGGATCTGGGTAGTCCTCGCCAAAAAGTGATAATAGCACCCGATAGTATAGCTCGACTGCCTCTTCGTCCACGCTCTCCAGATTGGGCAGTCGGTGCAGCACTTCTTTGATTTCATCGCTTTGCTCCCCGTACATTCTCCCGGAAAAACGCCCTGGCGGCATCGAATAGAAATCTTCGGTGCTCGCTGGTAGCCGAGTGAGTGTATCTGGAATCAATGCCTGTAACTCCGCGACTTTTTGTTCCCTGCTTTTCTCGGCCTGATTGGGTGACGCAGGCTCTTGCCCATCGGCTGTTCCCTCTGGTTCTACCGGCTTTGTGCGTGTCGGCTGCTCCTGCTGATTATCTACAGGTACAGCTTCTTCCGACGTACAAGCTTGCAATCCGAGTACACAGATGAGGAGGATGACGGACAGGACTGGCTTTACCATTTTCAAGATTTCATGCCTCCCCGCTTTGAAGATAATCACGTGTTATGTATGTAAGAAGGAGGGCTGGCAAACCTACCTTTTTGTTCGCCAGCCTCCCGAACGAACCATCGATTAATCAGCGCCAATGCTTTTGATAATTTTGGACAAGGTAGAGGAAACTGCGCCCCCGACGGCTGTATCATCCTTGAAAACAAACTGAATCGCCGCAAACACAGCAAGAATGACACCTGCGAGCGCAATCCATTCGATTGCCTGGGCACCTTTCTGATTATGTAAGGATACCGTCAGCTTTGTGTACCATTTTTGAATCGTGCTGGTCATCATAACATCTACTCCCCTCAAGGCTTTTTTATTTTTGAAAAGATACGTCAACTTTCTGACTCTTCCTAGGGAGCATCACCTCCTTTTCCGATCGTTTTTTATTTGGAGAACAGATTGGAAAACAGGCTGGCTTCCTCCATGATGTTGAGCACCATCAGCCCACCAATGAGCATGATGGCTGTCGGAGCGACGACAAACGTAGTGATCAGCGTCACTTTTGGTGAAGCCTTCGCAGCCTTTTCCTTGATCAGTTCCTTGCGAATACGCCGCATGTTTTCGGATTGGATTTTAAACGTGACCGCGATCGGCACCCCGAGCCGCATTCCCTGAATCAGTGCCTTGATCAGCATCTGAAACTCTGGATTGTCGTTGCGGCGCAGTAGCTGTTCATACGCTTTTTCACGAGGAACACCCAGATCCAGCTCCTGATTAAAACGGGAGAACTCCTCCCGTAATGGCCCCTGAAAAAACTGAATGACTTCTCGTAAGGCATGATCGAGACTTACTCCCGCCTGCAGGGTAACACTGACAGTATCGAGAAATTCTGGGAGGTCGTAGCGCAGCTGATTTTGCCTCTCTCTCGCCTTGTTCTTCAGCAGGATGATCGGCAGAAAATAGCCTGCTAATGGCCAGAGAATCAAGCCAAAGAGAGCAAAGGGAAAGCCGAGGACAAAAAACACCGTTCCTGCGATAAGACCGATCAAGGCCAGCAGTATTTTGGCCCCTTGAAACCGAGCGACAGTCAGATCGAGTGGCCGTCCAGCCTTTAACAGCCACTCCTCCACCTCATGTGACTCACTGAAAAAGTTGATGCGCTGTCCTAAAGCCGAGTAGTCATCGCTGTAGGTCAGGAGTCGTTTGATCCATTTTTGTGAAGTCGTTTCCCGCTTTCGCACGTCGTAGACTTTGTTGCCTGTTGCGTCATGGACGTGGGCAATCAGCTTTTCCTTTTCGACCGAGTAACGGTACGCCTCTTTTAAAAAGATCCCGAAGAACAAGAGAAACAAAAACAGGCTAGTGACGATGAGGGCATCCATTTTCTCACACCTTTATGTTGGTCACTTTTTTGACCAGAACGTAGGAAAGTACCGTACCGACCATGAACAGTCCCAGCAGTACAAGGCCAAAGCCAGAGAACAGGGGATCGATGAAGCCTTCGTTCATCGTGTTCATCATGAGCACGAGGGCAATCGGCATGATTGGAACGAGAATGGAAACGTACCGCTGCTCAGCCGTCATGGTCTTGATTTCCTGATTGACGATCCGACGATCTTCCAGCGTCTCCGCCATCTCATGGAGCACCTCGCTCAAATTCCCCCCCGCTCGACGCTGAATGAGCAACGTGGCGGCAAAAATACGAAAATCCCTCGTCGGTATGCGCTTTTCCATATCGGTTAGTGCCCTGTCAAAGCTGACGCCTAGCTGTAGCTCACGCGCCATGCGGCTGAATTCCTGTCCAGCCGGCTGCGGTATTTCTTTTGCCACCAGCTCGATCCCCTGCGAGAGTGTCAGTCCTGCCCGCAAAGAGTTCGCCAGCAAACGGCATACATCTGACAGTTGATCATTCAGACGCTCTTGGTATTTATTGCGCCGCACGATGAACAGGAGGCTTTGCGCGGCGTACATACTACCCAATCCACCCAGCAGGTTGTAAGGCATGTGTAACCCGACGACGTTGCTCAAAAAGAAAGCCATCCCCATCGAGCCGATCAGCATGATGCCGTAATATTCGGAGGAAGTTAGCGCAATATTGGCACGTACTAGCCTTTGCTGCACTTCTTTGGCATGAGCGGTGCGGTCAAAGCGGTCTCCCCACACGATGATGAAGCTTTTTCGCTTGGATTTGATGTCATACCATTCCTCTGTACGCTTTTTCCACTCGGTCTTTTTCGCACGGTAGCCAAGGAAGTCATAAATCCCCCAGATCCCCAGCAGCACCGCGAGACTAAACAGGATAGAGATGCTCACGCTTTTTCACCTCGCCCATCGAAAACATGGATTCGTCCATTTCGATCCCAAACATCTTCAAGCGCTCCAGGCAGTGGGGCGTCTTCCCTGTTGGAGTAAAGTACCCTAGCACTTCCCCTTTTCTGCCCATCCCGATCCGCTGGAAACGGAAGATTTCGTTTACTTCCACCTGTTTGTCGGGACCAGTGAATATTTCCGATATGGAAACCATTTTGCGGGTACCGTCCGAGAGTCGCGTGACCTGTACGATAAAATCCAACGCGCTGACGATGTACTCACGGATAATGGCAGAGGGCAAATCCATTCCTGCCATTACAACCATTCCTTCTAGTCGGGTGAATGCATCCTGCGGCGAATTGGCGTGGACGGTCGTCAGTGAGCCCTCGTGACCGGTATTCATCGCTTGAAGCATGTCAAATGCCTCTGCACCGCGAACCTCCCCGACTATAATCCGATCCGGCCGCATCCGCAGCGAGTTTTTCACCAAATGCCGTATCGTGATTTCCCCTCTTCCCTCCATGTTTGGCGGACGCGCCTCCAATCCGATGCAATTGGGGCGATCCAGCTTGAGCTCCGCCGAATCTTCAATCGTAATCACCCTTTCAAAGGCAGGGATAGAGCGCGAGACGGCATTGAGCAGCGTCGTCTTCCCGCTCCCGGTTCCTCCAGAGATGAGCACGTTCATTTTCGCTTCGACGATAGCCTGTAAAAATCGACACATCGCCTCATCGAATGAACCAAAATGCATCAAGTCCTCCATGGCGAACGGGTCTTTGCGAAATTTACGGATGGAGACGAGGGTTCCATTCAGACTAATTGGTGGAATAACAGCATTCACACGGCTCCCATCCTTCAGGCGAGCATCCACCATCGGGGAGCTTTCGTCGATCCTGCGGCCGAGCGGTGCCACGATCCGGTCTACGATATGGCGGAGATGTTCCTCATCTCGAAACTTCAGATCGGTCATTTCCAGTCTGCCGTTTTTCTCGATGTATACTTGCTGATGACCGTTGATCGATATCTCCGTGATGTCCGGGTCAGCAAGCAGCGGCTCCAATGGCCCTAGTCCTACCGACTCGTTGATCAGCCGAGTCAGCAGCAATTCCTTTTCATTGCGGGGAATGACGACTTTTTCTTCTGACATGTATTGTGAGATCATGCGCTCGATCGCCAAGCGCATTTCGCCTTGTGCCAGACTGGTCAATCGCTCCAGATTCGTTTCCCGCAGAAGCCTTGATTTGTAATGTTCCGCCAACTCATCAATGTACGGGTTGTGATAGGCAGGAGCCGCTATCGGGCGCAGGGCTTCTTCGGTCGGTATGTGTTTTTCCTCTTTTCGCCTGAACAACGCCATGGCTTCCCTCCTCCTACGACAGCTTGGTCAGAACCCATTTTCGTATCTCTTTTGCCGCTGGAATCAGCTTCTTTTCATTCGCTTCCCGCTGCAAGGGTAGTCCCTGATTCACTGCAGCCTGGATGCCTCGGTGATCCCGACATATTTCCGCTGCGACCGGAACCTGTATCAATCCTTTCAGATCAGAGACCGTCAGCTCGTTATCCCTGCCTACCTGATTGACCACCACTTCCAGTCGCCCTTCCGTATCGATTCTCAGACGTCTGAACAACTCTTCTGAAAGCCGATAGATTTGGACGGAGGGGGTGTCCAGATTCATCACGTAGTAGATGTAATCCGATTCCTCTAGAGCCGTGTACGTCAACTCGTTCATATGTGTCGGCAAATCGATAATCACAAAGTCGTAGCTGCGTCGGCTAGCTCGAATCAGCCTGGTGACGAACTCCTCGGACATGTTTTCCGCCGTTTCGGCATCGCGTGGACTCGTCAGCACCTCCAGCTTGGAATGCGCCTCGCGCAGTGACACGTTGCGAATGTGATTTTCATTCATTTCGTTCATGACGGGCACGAGATCGGCGAGAGTCCGGCTCGAGTCCAGCGAGAAAAACGTCTCTACTCCCCCGTATTGAAGGTTTAAATCAATCAGGAGAACACGCGCCGTAGATTCCAGCTTGAGTGCCTGCGCGAAACCAGTAGCAAGCTGCGTTCGACCACTCCCGCCCTTCCCGCTGTAAAAGGAGTACACCTTTCCGCGACCACGTACAAACGCCTTACCCGAAGTGGCCGTTCCCTTTTTTCGCTGCTGCTGCTCTCCCAGCTCAGCGATTTTGTCCAAGCGATCCGTCAACAGGGCCAGTTCGTCAGGCATCAAGATATATTCGATAGCCCCTGCGCGAACGATATCCCGCAGCAAGACGAAATCTTGCTTTTCCGTCAAAAAAATGACGAGGCCTTCCGGAAGCTCTCCTTGTATGTATTGCACCAGCTCTACACCTGATCCGTCCTCTGGCTGGACGATCAAGACGACGTCGGGAGCGATCCGGTCGATTTCCTTTTTTACTTCACGCGATGTAGTGAACTGTACATGCCCATGATGGCTGAGCGCCTCTCGCAGCAAGCTTTTGATCGAGTCATAATCAGCGACAACGAGAATTTTCACATCTGTATTCATGACTTGCCCTCCGGTTTGACGACAGGTGTTGGTTGTACAGGTTTTGGTTGCGTAGGTGTAGGTTGCGCGGGTGACGGTTGTACGCTTAGCGGTTTGGGCTGGCTTTGTTGCCCGGTAGCTGGTGCAGTAGGCGTGGTTGCCCTAGGCTGTTGCTCTTGGAATGGCTGCGGGATGCCTAATTCTCCTTTTCCTACATTTGACTTTAGAATCCGCATGACTTGCGCGTAGTGTTGCTGGTGGATAAAGGCTGGCACCTGTTCGAACGGCATTTCCAGGGCGACCCCTTTAAATTGATTGTCCGTCTTCGCGACCATCGCTACTGGCACATCTTTCATAAAGACCTCTGTAGCAGGCTTCCCATTCACCTCATGGGAGACAATGACATCTACGCGATCCAATGACTCCAGTTGCTGATCAAAAATGATATTGCCGGATGCATATACCGTCACGAGGCGATTGTTTTGGTCTCTGACCGTCGCAGCAGGCTTGATAATATTTTTCGTGATGATGTCCCCCTCCGACAGTGGAACAACGGTTACCTGATTTTTCAGACTGCCTTTATCAGTCACGTAGGAATGATCCGCATATTTTTTCGGAATTTGCATGGTCTTGATTTGGTCAGGTTGGATGAGTGCCCGTGATGCGATATCCGTACTCGCCACGTAAATATCTACCATTTCACCCAGCTGCGAATTCAAGTCTTTGATCTTTTTCAAAAACAAAAAGCCTGCCGTCGCTGCCAGTATGAGAGACAGCGTCAAAAAGATAATTGCTCTTCGTTTCGATTCCAACATCGAGTGATTCCCTCTCCCTATCCTTATCTCAGATAAAAGCTACAGCCATGAGCAAAAGGCTCGTTCCCCCTGCAATAAAAGGGGCCAAAGGAATTTCTCGTCCTGCTGCCCGTTTTCCCGACCATTTTGTCGCCAACCAGATGGGAATGACGATGAGGCCTGCCAGCAAGTAGGTGAAGCACAAAATATATAAGCCTGCTTTCCACCCGACTGCTGCCCCTACCAGCGCAAACAGCTTGATGTCTCCTCCGCCCAATTGCCCATTGCTCACCACCGCCATCACTAAGGAGATACCCCCTGTCACCACGACACCTAACGCATACATAGTCCATTGGTCCGTATGGGCAAACGCGTGGTAGATGAGAAAATAGGCGATTCCTGGCAGGGTGAGCCAGTCGTAAATGAGGCGACTGCGCAGATCGGTGTAGACGGCAATCATCATGACGAGAAGCACCGGAACAATGACGAAATTGGACAGCACCCCTTGCACCCCTTCCATCTTTTGGAGAAACGTATCACACTCACAGACGGAAAAATGGGAAATTTTGTTGCATGTACATCTTAAAATTTTTGGGATTTTTTTCAATATATTTTTTCTACTCAATAGAAATCTGTCGAAATGTAGCTTAATCGGAGGAAAATATTCATTACTCCTGGCCCGTGTAACTGTTGGCATTTTGTGAAAAAATAACCAGAAGGACAGGAGGTGATAAGATGTCGGATATCAAGGTTTTGGATAATGGTCCCTTGTTGGTCACGGGAGAGTTCACCCTGTTGGATGGTGAAGGAAATCCCATGGAAACAAAAGCGCAGGTCCATCTTTGTAGATGCGGTTTGTCCTCGAACAAACCGTACTGTAACGGGGCACATAAAGGGCAGTTTGAGAGTGTCGTGAGAGCGAAGTAGTGTTCGAGTCGTAAGCCCTCTGTCTCAATGGAGGGCTTTTTGCTATGATAATGGGGTCAAATTATCTTGCCTTTTTCGGGGGTGGCAGCACATGCGAGAACATATGGAACTATCCGAGCTAAAATCGGAAATCGCCTACCAACCAGTGAGCCTGCTATTTGTAAAAATGGCCAACTGTGGTGTATGTGACGCGACATTCGAGAAAACAAAAGAGCTGCTGAAGAGCTATCCCCAGATCGAGTTTCTGGTAGCTTCTATTGAAAAGATACCGAGCCTGTCAGGGGAGTTTCTCATTTTCACTGCTCCAACCATCCTATTGTTCATGGGGGGAAAAGAGGTCTTCCGGCAGTCGCGGATTGTGGTGTTCGGGGATTTGGAAAGGGCTTTGCAGCTATCTGTGGAAGCACTTTGAGAGAGACGATTCCCTTCACACTTTCCACAGCTTTGTCAGGAGCTCTTGCGCTCTGGACTCCACTTCTTGTCATTCCTTACCGATACTAATCGGGTAGAAGGCCGTATAAAACTCAATCGAGATTCAGCTGCTTGCGTTTTTCGATGAGAGGATACGGATTTTCATACACCACTACCACATCTTCACGAGCATTTTGCAATCGTTTAGCATGATTTCTAATTATTTGTATTGTAATCGGTGTCTGACTGACTTTATCGCAAAAAAGAACCGTACGGAAGCTTTGGCTCCATACGGTTCTTCTTTAGGCTTTTGTTCTTACCACGCCGCGATGCAGCTGTCCGTACGCATGTCGGTACCGCCGCTCAGCACGCCGTTTTCATCACGCCAGATGATCTGACCGCGACCAAAGTAGTTGCCCAGCTGTGCCCATTTGATTTGGTGGCCTTTACGCTCTAAAGCCATCGCCAAATGCTCAGGGAAGTGGCGCTCCAGCTCAACGACCTTGCCTTCCGTCCACTGCCAACGAGGAGCATCCAGAGAAGCTTGTGGATTGAGGTGGAAGTCGATGGTGTTCATCACGACCTGTACGTGTCCTTGCGGCTGCATGAAGCCACCCATGACGCCAAACGGTCCTACTGCTTTGCCATCTTTGGTCAGGAAGCCTGGGATAATCGTGTGGAACGTTCTTTTTCCTGGCTCCAATCGGTTGTCGTGAGCAGGGTCCAGCGAGAAGTTGTGTCCGCGGTTTTGCAAGGAAATGCCTGTTCCTGGAACGACTACACCAGAGCCAAAGCCCATGTAGTTACTTTGAATAAACGATACCATGTTGCCTTCACCGTCAGCAGTTGCCAGATACACAGTACCACTGGAACGTGGGTTTCCTGGCTCTGGAGTCAGCGCTTCGTCTCCGATCAATGCACGGCGAGTGTTCGCGTATTCCTCTGCGAGCAATTCTTCCGCTGTCACGCTCATCTTGTCGGATTCAGTGATATATTTCAAACCATCCGTAAATGCCAGCTTCATCGCTTCAATCTGTTTGTGATAGGTTTCTGTCGTGTCTTTGGCATCGAAGTCAAAGCCTTTGAGGATATTCAGTGCCATCAGGGCAATCATACCTTGACCGTTCGGCGGAATCTCCCACACGTCATAACCACGATAATTTACACTCAGTGGTTTGACCCACTCTGGTTCAAATGCAGCCAAATCTTCCTTGGTCAAAAAGCCACCGCACTCGCGGGAGAACGCATCGATCTTCTCCGCCAGCTCTCCACGGTAGAAGCTCTCACCATTTGTCTCTGCGATTTGACGCAGGGTAGCCGCATGTCCAGGGGATTTCCAAATGTCTCCGGCTTGCGGTACTTTTCCACCTGGAATGAACGTTTCAAACCAATGCGCAAATTCTGGTCCGGTGCAAAGTTTGGAAAACTTCTTGTATGCTACATTCCAGTAATGCGCGAGCGTAGGGGAAAGCGGATAGCCGTTTTCCGCATAATCGATCGCAGGCTTCAATACCTCCGTCAAAGGAAGACGACCAAAACGTTTGGACAAGGTAGCCCAAGCAGCAGGTGCACCCGGTACCGTCACTGGTGTCCAGCCGTATGTCGGCATTTCTTCATGTCCTTTTGCTTTTACAGCATCGATGGAAATGCTTTGCGGTGCTGGTCCACTCGCATTCAATCCGTACAGCTCATCTTTTACCCAAACCAACGCGAACGCGTCACCGCCGATGCCGTTGGACGTCGGTTCTACGACGGTCAGGCAAGCTGCCGTTGCAATAGCAGCGTCGATGGCGTTTCCGCCTTTTTTCAAGATATCTAGGCCTGCTTGTGCCGCCAACGGCTGAGAAGTTGCTACCATACCATTTGTGGCAAAGGTAGTCATGCGTCGTGATGCATACGGGTATTCCATTGCGTCAAAATGTGCCATGCTTATTGCCTCCTTGTGAACAGTAAATGCTAGCCAATGAAGATAAACCCGTACACCATGGCCGCCACTATGACGATGGCAGGATGTACTTTCCAAGTTTCTAGGAGCAAGTACGAAGCCACGGACAGGATGATGGTTTGCATCCATCCGATTCCTTCTACAGCTCCCATGATGAATTGGTATGTCATGGTTCCCAAGAGTACAGTGACAATTGGACGAACCGATTGGGTCATGGCTTTTACTTGTGGTGCACTGCGGAAAAGATTAATGAATTGAAGCAGTAGAATCATGGCGATTGCGGTAGGAGCCACCGTTGCGAACAGCGCCACTGTCGCACCGGGTACACCTGCTACCTGATAGCCGACGTAGCCAGCCAGCTTCGTCGCAATCGGGCTGGGTAGAGCATTTCCTACCGCCAGCATTTCCCCGAATTCTTTTACCGACATCCATTTGTAATGATCGACTACTTCATTTTGAATCAGTGGAATACTTGGCGGACCGCCGCCGTAGCCCAAGATGTTAGAGATGAAAAATGCCCAGAATAACTGAAGATAAATCATGCCGCGCCCTCCTTGCCGTCCTTTTTCTTGCGCTTACGGACAGACCAGGTGGAGTAACCAAAGGAAATGACCAAGGCTATACCCACAACAATACCCGGATGCCAGTCAAGAAAAAGTAATGCTACTAGGGAAAGGGCGAGTGAAATGCTTACGCCAGTCTTGTTGGATGCACCCTGCCACGCCTTCTGCAGAAACTCCCAAGTGAGTACGCCCGTCATGACTGCGATCACAGGCCCAATCGCCTGAATCATTCCATAAACTCCAGGCGCATCCTTCCACTTGTATATAACCTCCAGCAGAGCGATCATCAGGATCACGACAGGTAGCACGACACCGATATTCGCTACCAGTGCGCCCTTCCAGCCTTTTACCCTGTAGCCGATAAAAGCAGCCAGCTTGGTGGCAATCGGTCCTGGAAGTGCGTTACCTAGAGCCAGATTATCTGCAAAGTCTTCATCTGTAACCCATTTATACTTTTTCACGCACTCGGTGTGAAACAGGGGAACCATGGTAGGACCTCCCCCAAAACCGAAAATACCGATGCGGAAAAACGCGATAAAAAGTTGCCAGTAAATCATTTTGTTCCTCCGTCCTGCCTCTAACGGCTGAGTTCACCCGATTGCACCAGATGGCAGGATACCAGTTGTCCGGCTCCGATATCGGCCAGACTCGGTACTGTCGTTTTACAAACATCCGTAGCGTAAGGACAACGCGGATGGAAGGTGCAACCGCTTGGGGGATTTGCCGGACTCGGCAGATCGCCTGTAAGCAAGATTCGTTCCCGTTTTTGACGGGGTTTGGCCACCGGAACTGCGGACAGCAAGGCCCGTGTATACGGATGGCTCGGATTTTCAAACAACGTACGTTTATCGGCAATTTCTACGACGCGGCCCAGATACATAACGGCGATTCGGTCGCACAAATGCTTGACTACTGACAAGTCATGAGAAATGAACATTAATGTCAGATTGAATTCTTTTTTCAAGTCTTTCAACAGATTGAGTACCTGCGACTGGATCGATACGTCCAGAGCCGATACAGGCTCATCGGCGATGATTAGCTTAGGTTTTACGACCAGAGCACGAGCAATTCCGATCCGTTGACGTTGTCCGCCTGAGAAGTCGTGTGGATGACGGTTCAAATGCTCTTTGCGAAGCCCAACGATCTCGATGATCTCTTCGATGGTTTTCTCACGCTCGGCTATGGTACCAATATTGTGCACCATGAGCGACTCCATCAAAATTTGCTTGATCGTCATGCGCGGGTTGAGAGAAGCGTACGGATCTTGAAAAATCATTTGCAGATTTCTACGCATCTGGCGCATTTCTTCTTTTGGAAGCTTGGCCAGGTCCTTACCGTCGAACCATACTTCACCCGAGCTCGGTTCCAGCAGTCGCAAAATGCTTCGGCCCGTGGTAGATTTCCCACAGCCAGATTCACCTACGATTCCCAACGTTTCACCCGGGAACACTTGCAAGTCGATACCATCAACGGCTTTTACGTACCCCGTCGTCTTTTTCAAAAAACCGCCCTTGATGGGAAAATGTTGCTTTAACCCTTTTACTTCCAACAGAGGTGTCGTCATTCTTGTTCCCCCCCATCTGCATACAACCAACAGCGGCATTTTTGACCGTCCAGCTGTAACAGCTCAGGCGGCTGTTCATTACAGATCGCCATCGCTTTGGAACAACGCGGCGCAAATCGGCAACCTTTTGGCATTTGCTGTGGCAATGGAACTGCTCCCGGAATGGTCTCCAGGTACTCCCGCTCATCGTCAAGCTCCGGAATCGAATTCATCAGGCCAATGGTATATGGATGTTTTGGACTTTCAAACAAAGTATCAACGTCGGTTTCTTCTACGACCTGACCGGCGTACATCACGATAACGCGATCGCACATCTCAGCAACGACACCCAGATCGTGTGTAATCAGCATGATCGATGTCCCTGTTTTTTCCTTGAGGTCACGCATCAGATCGAGGATTTGCGCCTGGATCGTCACGTCGAGAGCCGTTGTTGGCTCGTCCGCGATAATCAGCTTGGGATCACAAGACATCGCCATCGCGATCATGACCCGCTGACGCATACCACCGGAGAGCTGGTGCGGGAATTCGCCGTAGATTTCTTCGGCACGCGGCATCCCTACCGCTTTGAGCATAGCAATCGCCCGTTCTTTTGCTTGTGCCTTGCTCACTTTCATATGGAGCATGACTGCTTCTTCAATCTGTCTGCCTACTGTGTGGAGAGGATTGAGCGAAGTCATTGGCTCCTGGAAAATCATTGCGATTTCGTTACCACGTACTCGCTGCATGTCTTTTTCCGACAGCCCCAGAACGTCTTTTCCGTTAAAGCGGATCGTGCCTTCCGTATTTCCGTTTGGCGGCAGCAACCGCATAATCGACAGGCTGGTTACGCTTTTCCCACAGCCTGATTCACCTACGACGCCGAGTGTTTCGCCGGCACGGATGGAGAAGTCGACGCCGTCAACGACACTGACGACACCGCTGTCTGTGCGAAACCGGGTTCTCAGTTGTTCCACTTCCAAGATGGTCGTCATCTGCTCCACTCCCTCTGTTTTATTTTCGTGACCGCGGATCTAGAACCTGTTGCAATCCATCACCCAACAAGTTGAAACCGAGCACGACCAAGAAGATGGCAATACCGGGATAGAAAGTAGCATACGGTGCTACCGACATTAACGTTTGTGCCTGATTCAACATGCTACCCCACGATGGTGTAGGAGGTTGTACACCCAGTCCCAAATAGGAGAGAGAAGCCTCTGCGATGATACCCGATGCCATCGCCAGTGTGGCTTGAATCATGATAGGGTTGAGTGCGTTCGGTAAGATGTGACGGAAAATGATGCGTGCGTCTTTTACACCAACCGAGCGTGCTGCGTGAATGTACTCCATATTTCGAAGACTCAGTACTTGACCTCGTGTAATGCGGACAAAAGCGGGAGCAAACCCGATACCGATCGCCAGCATAGCGTTGCCGAATCCAGATCCGAGTACAGCGGAAATCGCGAGAGCCAAGATCAAGAACGGAAATGCCTGCATCGCATCAACGGTTCGCATAACCACCCACTCGTCCCAAAAGCCGCGGTAATAACCAGATAAGAGCCCAATCGGTACACCAATCAGCATCGCGATCCCGACAGAAATCAATGCGGCTTCCATGGAAATGCGCGCCCCGTAAACGACACGGGAGAAAATATCTCGACCGAGGTCATCCGTTCCAAACAGGTGATCGCCACCTGGAGCAAGCAGGATTTTGTTGTAATCTTGTGCGTTTGGATCGTACGGAGCAATCTGGGGAGCAAAGATCGCCACCACAATGAGTCCGAGAATAATCACCGCTCCGATGACGCCCAACCCGTTCCGGAGAAATTTGCCTAGGGTTTTCATCACTCACCCGCTCCTTTCCCGCTCTTGATGCGTGGGTCAATGACTGCGTACAAAATATCTACAGCCAGGTTTACGATAACAACCAGTACAGCGGAGACGAGAATCGCACCTTGTACCGTTACATAATCCCGTTTGAATACTGATTCAACAATCAAACGACCAAAACCAGGGATAGAAAAGATCGATTCCGTAATAACAAGACCACCTAAGAGACCTGCGATCATGAGACCGGATGTCGTTACGACTGGCACCATCGCGTTACGCAAGGCATGACCCAGAATCGTACGTGCTTCGTTCAAGCCTTTTGCTTTTGCAGTGCGGATAAAGTCCATATTGACCACATCCAGCAACGAGGAGCGCAGCATACGCATGAGGACGGCCGATTCCCTCAGGCCAGTGGCCACACAGGGCAGAACCATTGCCATCAGGTTTTGCGTAGGATTTTCAAAGAAGGAAACGTAACCCGATGAAGGCAGCCATTGGTTCTCAACGGCAAAGTAGATGATCATCATCATGGCTAACCAAAAACTCGGGATACTCATACCTCCCAGTGCAGTAAAGGTACTCGTGTAGTCAATCCAGGTCCCACGTCGCGTCGCCGCCAGGATCCCCGCAGGAAATGCGATGAGTATCGCTACGAGAAACGTCCCGATTGTCAGCTCCACCGTTGCGGGTAGCCTTTGCTTAATCAATTCGGAGACCGGAATCCGGTCCGTAATGGACATTCCCAAATCACCCGTAACCACTTTTCCTAGCCAGGAAAAATATTGCACCACGATCGGCTTGTCTAATCCCAGCTCCGTTCGTAGTGCCTGATAGGCTTCCGGTGTCGCTTCTTGTCCTAAAATGACCCGGGCAGGATCGCCCGGGATCATATGGATCAAAGAGAACGTAAGAATCGACACCAGCAGGAGAATCGGGATTGTCAGCAGTAGCCGTCTGACCACAAACATCATGACAATTCCTCCTCGCTCTTGCTGTTATAGTGTAGAAACTCTTGAAGTCGTAAGCTTAGCTTATTGCTTGTCCAGAGTTGCTGTACGGATCAGACCGTCTGGAACATAGGTGAAGCCCGTTACTTTTTTGTTCATACCGATCAGCACATATTGATGGTACATGTAGGAGTAACCTGCCTCATCTTGCAGCAATTTGGTTGCTTCTTCATACAGGGCTTTACGTTTTGTTTCATCTACTTCACTGCGAGCTTTCAGTACCAATTCATCCAATTTTGGCAGATTAATGCGACCATCGTTGTTAGAAGTACCCGATACTACGAAGTCATGGAAGTTTTGGTCAGGGTCTTGACGTCCGGACCAGCCCAGTTGCAGTGCATCGAATTCGCCTTTTTCGCCTGTTTCCAGCAATTGACCATACTCCAGTTTTTCCAGAGTTGCGTTGATACCGTGTTGTTTCCACATGTTTTGCAGAACAGCACCCAATTGTTCGTTTTCAGGAGAAGAAGTGATGTACAGTTTGAAGCTGAAGCCGTTTGGTTGTCCACCTTGTGCCAACAAATCTTTGATCTTCGCAGCGTCTGGAGCTACTGGAGTGTTCAAAGCTTCGTTATAAGCCAAGCTGCCTTTTGCAAATGCAGTGTGAGCAGGTGCTGCATAGCCGTTAAACAGTACTTTTACCAATGCTTCACGGTCGATAGCAGCATCTACAGCTTGACGCAGGAATTTGTTGTCAAATGGCGCGCGGGAGTTGTTCAGGTAGAGACCTTGGAAGCCCCATCCGGATTCTGCAGTCAGCTGCAGGTTGGAATCGCCTTTTACTGCTGGAATTTCTTTTACAGGTGTATCGTCGATGATATCCAGCATGCCAGAACGCAGGTTTTGTACCTTCGCAGTGCCGTTCGTGAATACTTTGTAAGTGACTTCATCTACTTTTGGTGCACCGTTCCAGTAGTTTTCGTTCTTTTTGAGGGTTACGTGGTCGCCTTTTACTTGCTCAACAAAGACGAAAGGCCCGGTTCCCACTGGGTGGTTGAGATATTGATCACCATACTGTTTCACCGCTGCTGGGGATACCATCGTACCACCACGGTCAGCCAGGATAGACAGGAATGGTGCGAATGGTTCCTTCATTTGAACCTTCACGGTGTTCTTGTCGACTACTGCAACGGATTCCACGAATTTCATGTCGCCTTTGCGTTTCGATTTCGCGTCCGTCATGTTGCGTTCGAAATTGAACTTCACTGCTTCAGCGTCAAATTCAGTACCGTCGTGGAATTTTACGCCTTGCTTCAATTTGAATGTATATGTTTTACCGTCTGGTGTAACCTCGTAGGATTCAGCAAGCATTGGCACGAGCTTTCCAGTTGGGTCGATCTCAAACAGCTTGTCATAAAGGCTTGCGTATACTTGACGATCATACAGGGACGTCGAAATGTTCGGGTCCATGGATGGAGGATCTGCTTTCAGTCCGATGTTAATTACTTTTTTACCTGTGGATGGTGCAGGAGCTGCTGCATTTCCACCGTCAGTGCTAGGAGTAGCGCTGCCTCCTCCTCCACAACCTGTTACCAAAAGCATGGTTCCCAGTACGGCACTCATCAATGTTTTGCTGGCTTTTTTCGAAAACATAGGATGACCCCTTTTCTCTTTTTTGTCTAAACTAGCTGACAGATTGATTTTTCTGTCTTTAGGCTCTTTGGAATGATGTTTTCCCAACGGCACTTACTCCGATGGCATTCCCCCTTCCAATGTCGCGATGTGTCTATCGAACGAATTTGTACTTGGATTTTAAAATCTTTAATTCATTAATCACGTTTACTCTGGTGACACCTGGTATTTTGTTCAAGGTTTTCATTAAAAATTGCGATAATTCTTCATAGTTGCGAACCAGGATTTGCGTGATCAATTGGTATTCCCCAGTAGTCAGGACAACCAAGCGTACTTCCACAATTCCGTTCAACACCGCGACTACATCGTCCAGCTTGTCCGCTTCTACAGCGATTTGAACGAAAGACTGTACGTTAAGCCCCGCTTTGACTGGATTCACAATGCCTACCAGACTCAAGACTCCTTCATCCTGCATTTGCTGAACTCGCATCCGGATGGTTTTTTCCGTGACGCCAAGCTCTTTTGCAATTTGGGTAAAAGGTAGACGTGCATTCTCCTGTAAGGCACGGACAATACCGTAATCGATGTCATCTAATTCTGGATAAAGAGATCTTCGGAATTTCTCTTCCATATCATCCCTACCTTATTCGTCTTTTTCCCTAATAATTGTTCCTCTAAACAGTCAAATATTTTTTAATATAAGACGAATTTCGTTATTAATGTTGTTACTATAATACGAATTTCGACAATATGCAACAGTTTATCTGAAAATTTGATTTTGAAAGCATTTTCAATTTTTTATTTTTGTTTATCATATTATTAAGTGATATAAAGAAAATGTAGGAAGGCGACCAAAGTAGGTCTTCGCGGGGTGTAGGCTGGAGCGCAGATCGGAAACCTGCTTCTCCTCACCTCCGCTATGTTGATAAGCTCATCTTTTTCCCTCACAATTTCCGATTATAAAAAACAGAAAGCAGCCACGCCCTTTGGGGTGACTGCCTTTTCTCTGGTTAATACTCGACTTTGCTCTGCGATTCCCTCCATGCTTCAAATGGAGACTGATAATTTTCTGGATGAATTTGCATGAAGGGAATTGACCTCTCCGGGTATGGAATCCCGATTTGCTCGTAGATAAACTGGTCATCAAATCCAATTTCCGCCGCATCCTGCTTGGTGCAGGCAAAGTAGACGATTTTCGGTCGTGCCCAATAGATCGCTCCCAGACACATCGGGCAAGGCTCACAGCTCGTGTAAAGCTCGCAGTCCGTCAATTGAAATGTGTTCAGGTTGCGACATGCCTCGCGAATTGCCTGGACCTCTGCATGTGCAGTAGGATCATTCGTCGCCGTTACTTCATTGCAGCCTGTCCCTACGATCTGACCGTCTTTGACGACGATGGCCCCGAAAGGTCCGCCGTGACTTTGAAGCACGTTCTCCAGAGCAAGCTTTACTGCCTTCTCCATCCAGGACTGTTGCTCCATCTCTTATCGTCCTCCTCACACTTTCCTACATCCTATTTTATGTAAGTTCGCGCTCGGACATGAAAAGACCTCGTGCACCAGGTCGGTCAGCCATCCACGAGGTCTGCTTTCCTTTATCGGGACATAGATCGCTTCAGATGGAACAAGTAGCGATTGCGGATAATCCAGAAGTAGATCGCCTGGACGACGACAAAGCTAAGAAGTACGATCGCGGTCGGCTTGACCACGGATGCAATGAGCATGATCTTTAACAAGCTTTGCAGCGAGACGAACGCGACCATGCTGTGAATGATCGCCACGACGATCGGCACAAAGAACAAGAGCGCAATCTGGATAGTCACAATTCGGGACAATTCTTGATCAGAAAGTCCGATTTTCGATATCGCCCCGTACTGCCGCTTATCGTTCTCCAGATCGGTGTACAGACGGAAGTAAAGAAAGCTGGCCGCAGCGACAAAGAACAGAACCCCTACAAACAATCCAATAAACAGAGCCATATTCGCCATCTGCTTCATGGAGTGATAGACCGGCGCACGGGCGGAAAAGTAGTAATGTTCCCCGTAATGCTCGATCTGCTCTTCCAGCTTCAGGCTAATCTCTTGCGTATCTTTCCATTTCGGCACGACGTATCCGTAGCGCATCTCTTCTTCCAAGCCGGTTAGCCCGTCGTAGACAGCATCCGGAATGACAGCCAACCGTTCGAAATCAAGCCCGCTCAGCAGCGGATTCATTTTCGTGTCCGTTTTGACGATCAGCTGGCGTTGACCGACATCCAGTACCTTGCTTTCCACTGCATCGCCAAACCATCGGACCACCAGGAAGGCCTCATTCTCATTCAGCTTCAGTTCCCTCGTATTTGCAGCGAGGGCGAATTGATTGTAGTCCGACAGCTTGACCACACCGACCTTTTCCTCATTCACCTTTTGCGGCAAGATCCGCATCGTCACCTGGTGCTTTTCAAAGGAAAATCCAGCTTGCTGTAGACCGTTTTCAATCAAAGAGAGATGCTTTTGTTCCTCCAGATTGCTCTTTTTCGTCTGGTATTCAAAAGCAAACGGGTTGGTCTTGACCACGGTTTCCTGGATGGACCCTGCCAATGCGGCCAACGTTCCGATTGCACAAAAGGCGATCGTCGAAACGATGCTGACGAGAAAAAACATCCGTGCGTTGTCTTTCATCCGGTAGTCCAGATCTGATAGCGTAATCAGGTTGGTCCGTTTCCAATAAAAGAAGCGGTTCTTCTTTAGAAAGGCAATGAGGAATACACTCATCTGTGTGAAGAGCAAGTACGTTCCGGCGATCGTCAAGACCGTTACAGGCAAAAGCAGGACCACCACAGAGATCCCATCTGCCGTGAGCGCGAGCGTGTACGCGATGATTATCAGACCTGCAGCCAAAAGCGATAGGAACACGGAAGCCTTTGGTTCCCTCTTGGGTCGCTGACTCCCCTGGAGCAGATCCAAGAGACTGCGGCTGCGCAATAACAAGACGGTAAAGAAGGATATCGCTACGAACAAAATGAGAAACGCGACAAACGTCAAGCCGATCGCCTGCCAGGGAAAGTAAAACTCCAATGCCTGTACGTCCAGTAAAAAACCGGCTAATTGAAAGAACAGCTTCCCCAGTACAAGCCCCAGTCCAATTCCAAAAATAATGGAGACGATACCGATTAGCATGTTTTCCATAAAGATCAGCAGATTGCGTTGCTTCGCCGTCATCCCGTGCATGAACAGAATGCCGAACTCTTTCTCCCTCTTTTTCAAAAAGGCACCTACACAATAAAAGAGAAAGAAAAACGCGAACAGAAAGATGATGTATTCCGCCACCATCATTCCGGTCGCGACAGACCCATGAATCTCCTCATCGGCAATCCCCGGGTGAAAAATGAACATTGCGTAGACAAAAAAGATCATGACGGAAAAGACGCTGCTCAAAAAGAAAGCAGCATACGTACGCTTGTTGCGTAAAACGTTGTTACACGCGAATTGTCGAAAGGTCATAGTTGTTCCCTCCCAAAAACGACAGTGCGTCAATGATCTTCTGGAAGAACACCTGGCGACTCTCTCCCCGGTACATTTCGTTGTGCAACTGACCGTCCTTGATAAAAATGACGCGGTGACAATAGCTCGCTGCCAAGGCATCGTGCGTGACCATCATCATCGTTGTATTTTCCGATTTATTGATGGCTTCCAGCGTTTCCATTACGCTACGCGATGATTTGGAATCGAGATTGCCCGTCGGTTCATCTGCGAGCAAGAGCGACGGCGTGTGGATGATGGCACGTGCAATTGCTGTCCGTTGTCGCTGTCCACCAGATACCTCAAATGTGCGTTTGTCCAAAATCTCCTGGATGCCCAGCTTAGCTGCAATCGTCTGCAGCTTTTCCTCCATGACCGCTACGCCCTCACCCTCCAGCGTGAGCGGCAGTACGATATTTTCCCCAATCGTCAGCGTATCGAGTAGATTAAAATCTTGAAAGACGAATCCCAGCTCCTTGCGACGAAACAGTGCGAGCTTTTCTTTTTTTAATAAATGAGGGTTGGTTCCATTTAAAAGAACGGCCCCGGAAGTCGGAGAATCGATGGTAGAGATCATGTTAAGCAGCGTCGTTTTCCCACTGCCTGACGGTCCCATGATGCCCACAAACTCTCCTTTGCGAATCGTAAAATCTATATCAGTCAGCGCGCGGTAAGTAACCTTGCCTCCGTATATCTTACTCAGACTTTTCACCTGTAACATGTCCATCGGTCTTACCCCTTTCTCACCTTCATTCCCACTATACGGAAGCGCACTTCGTACCGCCATCGAATTAACTTTCAGCTTTCTTACGATCTTGTAAGGTTGGGAGCACAGCGGACATAATCACCCGTACCGTCGTTCCTACACCTACTTCAGATTCCAGTTCTACCCCGTGATGCAAGCGACCACAAATTTCTTTGACCAAGTACAGACCCATTCCCGTTGATTCCGGGTATTTGCGCCCATTTTCCCCTGTAAAATACGGCTGAAACACACGTCGGATGTCCTCCAGGGGTATCCCGATCCCGTAATCCTGTACTTCTAGGGCGACGTTCGGACCTAGCTCATAAGCACGGATCGTCACCTTGTTGCTTTTGCCCGCTGAATAGCGCACGGCATTGGTCAACATCTGGGTTAAGACAAAGGACAGCCATTTATCGTCTGACTCCACCCGCCACTGCCCGTCCACCTTTAGCTCGGGATACACCTGATTACGGATGAACAGTCTCTTGTTTTCCGCGAGTACATTTTGTGCCAAGCTGTGGAGTGTCACCGGTTCTACGAGGAAGTCCTGCTCAAAGCGATCCAGCCGGGCGATGTACAGGACGGTTTCCAGCCCTCGCTTGATTCGATCGACTTCTTCCCGGACACTTTCTGCCGTCGGATCGTCTTCATTTTGCAGCAATAAATGAATGACGGAGATAGGGGTCTTCATCTGGTGAACCCACTGCTGGATGAACGTCGTGTAGTCGCGTTGCTTATTTTCATACGCATGCAGTTGTTCCTTGTACAGCCGATAATGCTCGAGAAAGGTCTCATCGAGTGCACGACATATTGCCGCATTGCCGTGCGTCTGCGTCAGCTCTTCCAGCGATTGTACCGGATTGCTCAGACGCTGGTAGATCGACCGGTGCGTCAAATAACGCACTACCATAAATGCCCCTGCAAAAAAAACCGACAGGAACACAGCATAAATCATTAGCGATTCGTTCCAATAACCATCCAGCGCAATGATGAGCAAAAGCAAAATGAGCTGAACGAGAAAAAAAACAGCAAAGGCCCATTGATCTCGGAGAAACAGCTTCATTGCCCGTCCTCCCAGACAGCCTTCAAGCGATAGCCTGAGCCACGCACCGTCTCTACAGCACCCTCTAGCCCCATATCCTTCAGCTTTCCGCGCACGCGCGTAATGTAGACGTTCAATGTGTTCTCATCCACAAACTGCTCGTCCCAGAGCTTTTCCAAGAGACGCTCACGACTGACGACGCGCGGATATTGGTTCATCAGCGCTTCCAGCAGCAGCGCTTCCTTTTTGCTCAGCTCGACCTTGTTCTCGTGGATGGATAGCTCCATTCGTTCCAGAAACAGCTTGAGGCCAGCTACCTCGACAGTCCGCTCCCCTTCCTGAGGTGCGTACAAGCCATAGGCGCGCCGAAGCTGACTGCGGATTTTTGCCATGACCACATCGTAGTCAAACGGCTTGGTAATGTAGTCATCCGCCCCGTTTTCCAGCGCCATCACCTGATCCATCTTGCTATCCCTGGCTGAGATGAACAGGATCGGGCAATTGGATTCCTGGCGCATTTGACGGCACCAGTAGAACCCATCGAATTTAGGCAAATTCACATCGAGCAAAACCAGATCCGGATGCACCTCTGTAAATACGTCCATGACCCGGTCAAAATGCTCGACATTCACTGTATGATAACCATATTTTTCCAACTGACTCTGCAGTAATTGATTGATTTTAGGATCGTCCTCTACGATCATAATGGTCGACATCGGTTGTAACTCCCTTCATTCCTAAGTCTTGCTTTCGTTCCCCCCTATACTATACCTTAGAAAAACTGGGCTTGTCGCCCAGTCCAATAGCGAAAGCCCTAAGTTTTTCTTATACTTTCATCCTTTGTCGCGCCAGCGATCTTAAACCCACTGAAAGTAAAAAAAAGGATGGACCTGTTGTCCATCCTAAGCTTGGGCCGCCTTCATCATCTGCTGGAGCTTTTTGATTCCGCGGAAATGAAGGATTTTCACCGATGCTTCCGTTTTTCCCAAGATCTCAGCAATTTCATTCATTCTCAGGTCAGCCAGATACCGGAGCTGAATCACGTTGCGCTGATCAGCCGTCAAGGTATGTACCTTTTGCCACAATACATCCGTTGATTCTTGCGTCATGAGACACTCCTCCGGCAGATCATCTGTTGCCTTCATAGCGGAAAACGTCTCCTGATCGACCGGGCATTCCCGCTTCTTGCGCATGTAGTCGATCAATGCGTTGTGGGCAATGCGGAAAATCCACGCTCCGAACGGGTGGCGACCATCGTATTGCTCCAGCTTGGAGTATACCTTGATGAACACCGTCGTAGTCAGATCCTCGACATCCCAGACGTTTTTGACGCGATAGCGAAAATAGCGATATATTTTGGCGGAGTATTCTTCGTAAATTTGCTGATGATTCAATTGTGGATATAAGAGTGCGGTATTCATTATCGATCTCCCATTTCATGATCCGTATGAGTTGATTTCATTGTAAAGGGGATCTGAAGTGGGAACTATCGAGTTAACTTTCAGGAACCTTACACTTTTGTAAGTTTTTCATGCTGTAGTCGTAATCCATCCCCACTGCTCCCTCTTCGGACAAGTCCATCATAGCAATCCGATGTGGCAGGAACTCGTAAAGAATGTGGAAAGGTGTGAGAAAAGAACGCGACATCTTTTCCTGTTTGGACACTCAGCCGCCACAAACAAAGAAACCGCCAGGAAGCATTCCTGACGGTACTTTGCTAGTGAAGTGTATCGAAAGCTCGGCTAAAGTTACCGGGCAGTCTTTCAAGCTCGTAAGGTTCTTCTTACAGCAACCCAAGACGTTGGAAAATGGTATCCACATGCTTGAGGTGATAGCGATAGTCGAAGCATTCGTCCAGCTCTTCTTTGCTCAAGGTAGAGCTGACAGTCGGATCCTCGTCTACGATCGCGCGGAAAGAACGTTGCTCTTCCCATGCTTGCATCGCACGCGGTTGTACCGTGTCGTACGCTTGCTCGCGGCTCATGCCTTTTTCGATCAGCTTCAGCATCACTTGCTGAGAATAGATCAGGCCAAAAGTACGATCCATGTTGCGCTTCATGTTCTCTGGGAATACAGTCAGGTTTTTCACGATGTTCATGAAACGGCGCAGCATGTAGTTCAGTGCTTGCGTCGCATCCGGCAAGATTACGCGCTCTGCCGAGGAGTGGGAAATATCGCGCTCATGCCACAGCGACACGTTTTCATACGAAGTCAGCATGTGCCCACGAATCACGCGAGCCAGACCGGTGATGTTCTCGCTGCCGATTGGGTTGCGCTTGTGCGGCATTGCGGAGGAACCTTTTTGTCCCTTGGCAAATGCTTCTTCCACTTCACGCATTTCGCTCTTTTGCAGACCGCGGATTTCTGTTGCGAATTTCTCTAGGGAAGTCGCGATCAACGCCAGCGTAGCCATATACTCGGCATGACGGTCACGCTGCAGGGTTTGGGTAGAAATCGGAGCTGCAGACAGACCCAGCTTTTCACACACATACGCTTCTACGAACGGATCGATATTGGCGTAGGTACCTACAGCACCAGAAATTTTCCCGAATGCCACTTCTTTTTTCGCTGCACGGAAACGAGCGAGGTTGCGCTTCATTTCTTCATGCCACAGAGCCAGCTTCAGGCCAAAAGTAGTCGGCTCAGCGTGTACCCCGTGAGTACGTCCCATGCATACGGTATCTTTGTGCTCACGAGCTTTTTCAGCCAGGATCGCGATGAAATCCTCGATGTCTTTTTCCAGAATTTCATTGGCTTGGCGCAACAGATAAGATAGAGCCGTATCTACCACGTCTGTGGAAGTCAATCCGTAGTGTACCCACTTCTTCTCTTCTCCCAAAGTCTCCGATACCGCACGGGTAAATGCCACGACGTCATGGCGAGTCTCTTCTTCGATCTCATAAATGCGTTTGATATCAAAAGTCGCTTTGTCCCATAGCTTGTTCACGTCTTCCTCAGGAATAACTCCCAGCTTGGACCATGCTTCGCAGGCGAGGATTTCCACTTCCAGCCACGCTTGAAATTTGTTTTGTTCTGTCCAGATGGCGCGCATTTCTGGTCGGGAATAACGTTCGATCATGATTGTACCTCCGTTTTATTCGTCCATATTTGTAGCTGCTCGATAGTTGCGAGCGCTTCATCCACAGTGGGAGCCAACACGTTGATGTGGCCCATTTTCCGCTTCACTTTGCTTTCGGCTTTGCCGTACAAATGCAGCTTGGCAGAGCTAGGCAGACGATCGATCCCATCTAGAACCGGCTGAAGATGCTCTCCCAAAATATTAACCATCACGACCGGCGAGAGCAACTCTGTTGATCCCAAAGGCAGGTTGCATACGGCACGGACGTGCTGCTCAAACTGCGAAGTGACACAAGCATCCATCGTATAATGTCCCGAGTTGTGTGGGCGTGGCGCTAATTCGTTCACGTACAATTGTCCGTCTGCGGTCAAAAACATTTCGACTGCGATCAGGCCGATCACATCCAGTTTTTCCACTACGGTACGAGCTATTTCTTCAGCGCGTGCTTTTACGTCTTCGCTCACTCGCGCAGGTACGATGCTCAGGTGCAGGATGTTGTCCTGATGGACGTTCTCCGAGGTCGGGAATACGGCCAGCTCACCAGCAGGATTCCGGGCGGCGATGACGGACAGCTCCAGTTGAAAAGGAACGAATTGCTCCACGATCAGCTCCGTGCCTGCCTTTGCCAACGTTTCGTACGCTTCTGCCAGCTCTGACTCACATTTGAGGACCCATTGACCTTTGCCATCGTAGCCGCCGGTCGCCGTTTTCATGACTGCAGGCAAGCCCAGGTTACGCACGGCTGTCTGCAAATCTTCCAAGCTCGCTACCACGTGGAAAGGAGCAACTGGGATTCCGATTTCACGGATGGCTGTCTTTTCCCGAATGCGGTTCTGCGTGATACGCAACAAACGACTTCCCTGTGGCACGTACGCTTGACTTTCCAATACTTCAGCCACTTGGGCATCTACATTCTCAAATTCATACGAAATCACATCGCTGACGGCTGCCAGCTGCATGGCTGCATCTACATCATCATAATTGGCCACGATTTGACGATCGGCCGTCTGACCACAAGGTGCGTCCTCTGTAGGGTCCATGGTGACAAAGCGATAGCCCATAGCTCGTCCAGCGAGAGCGATCATCCGTCCCAGCTGTCCACCACCTAAAATGCCGATAGTCGATCCAGGCTTGATCTGCTTGTTGGTTGTGTTTGTCATTCCAGTTCACTAGCCTCCAGCACTTTATTCCGAACCGCATCCCGTCTGGAGACAAAGCGCTCCTGAATATCCGGATATTTGATCCCCAGAATCTGTGCTGCCAGCAGTCCGGCATTGATGGCACCTGCTTTACCGATCGCTACAGTAGCCACAGGCACTCCACCTGGCATTTGGACAATGGAGAGAAGAGAATCCAGGCCGTTCAGGTTGGAGGACTTCACCGGCACACCGATCACAGGCAGTTCCGTCTTGGCTGCTACCATTCCAGGCAGATGAGCCGCTCCGCCCGCTCCTGCAATGATCACTTCCAGGCCGCGGTCCTTCGCGCTCTGCGCGTACTCGAACATCAAGTCTGGAGTGCGGTGCGCGGACACCACTTTCTTTTCATATGGTACTTGCAGCTCATCCAAGATCGCGCAAGCTTCCTTCATCGTTTCCCAATCAGACGTGCTGCCCATTATGACACCTGCTAACGGTTTGGCCATGGCACCCTTCGCCCCCTATGTCAGTATCATCAGAAGAAAACCCAACCGACTAACGGCATGTAGAGCCGTAATCATCGCCTGGGCTATTCGAACTCATTTCTTTCAACTTCCTCAGTGTAGCAGGGAGAAGTTTTGCCTGTCAACCTTGTATCCGAACATTATAAAAAGAGATTGATGGCATTATTCGTGTTTACCCTTTTGCATCCATGTTTCAGCTGCATCTGCTTGCTCCAGCTTGAGCTTCAACCAAAAGTCGATAAAAGGAGTAGCGTCGGCACCAGCAGCATGGGATAGCAAATCGATGATTTCCTTGCCATCTGCCTGCGCATACTGGTTGTCATGAACGTATTTTCGCAAGAGATGGTGGAGTTGATCTGTCCCCCAGCTTTCGCGGAGTGTCCACCACATAGCTGCTCCTCGCCCGTAGACGAGATCGGTATAGCTTTTCCAGGTCGGAAATTGAGCGACAGGCTGCCATACATGTAAACCTTGTGCAGCGTACTCCGCAGAAGTCTTTGATTGCCTGAGGCGTAGCTGGATATAACCCCTAGCGCGATTGGGATCGACACTCTGTAAAAAGGCCATCGTTGCATAGTCGGTCAGGCTCTCGTCGATCCATGCCTCGCGCACCTCGTCATTGCCCACCAGTCCGTAGAACCATTGATGGGCCGTTTCATGAGCCACAATCGCGTCTGCGACCGGATCTGTCCTGCCGAAGTAATCATCCTGGATAAAGACGATGCTCGGGTACTCCATTCCCCCAAAAAAGCCACCCGTCTTGACCACATCGTACTCCTGATACGGATATCGCCCAAATTGTTCCCCGTAATAGTGCAACGAATGCATGGCGACTTGATGCAAACGATCTACAGCTGCTGGATCGTCTCCCTCTTGCGACCATGTACGCACAGCGACATCCCCTACCTTGCCAGTCAGCTGCCGGTACGTGTCGTCCATGATGACAAGTGCAAAATCACGAACATTCCATGCGTCCATCTCATAGATGGTTTGTCGCTGGGGACGCGTCTGTGTCATGACTGCGATGCTCTCTATTCCACTCGATGCCAGCTGATAGCCGTCTGCCAGCTGCACTCGCAGGTGGTAGTTAGCCATGTCGCTATAAAAAGGATCGCCAATGGCAGAGTATGGGTCCAGTCTCCAGCCATCCTCCCCTTTCACAGACAGGATCGGCAGCCAATTGCCCAGCCACATGGCATGGTCGTTGTAAGAAAGTCGACCGTTGTTAAAAGGAACCTGAAGGGCAAATCGCATCTCGACCTCCGTCTGATGCGCGGCAGATTTCCCGATTAACGGTACCTGGAGCAATGTATCCAGCTCCCCCTTCAGTTGGACAGGTACGCTTTGACCATCGACCCGCACTTCGGATATCTGGATGTTCCCCGGCTCTCGTTGCTTCCCGAGAACTTGTTCCCAGTTCTCCCCGCTCAGGTCTGCTTTGGCTTGGAACGCGTTTGGGTACAAATGAAAGTAGGCCTTGTCATCCTGGGGTGCAAAACGAACTGTCAATGTTCCGGTAACAACGTGAGTCTTCATATCTACCCGCACATCCGCACGATACGAAGCAGCGGCAGGAATTTGTTCCGGCGAAAACGTCTGGGCCTCATCAGCTCCTGCCTGTCCTACCCAAGATTTCACCCACAGAATACCGATCAGGACGATCCCTACCACTAGGCTACCGATCCAACCTTTTCGCCACACGGCGTTCCCCTGCCTTCAGCTTACTTCTCTACTTGACCTTCCTTTATAGGTTGCCCGAGATTCCTATGATTTTGACGCTGGCGCTCCAGCCATGCCGCTGCTTCTTCTTGTTTAGTCCCATCCAGCTTCAACCAGTAATCGAGAAAAGCGCTGGAATCCTCTCCTGCCGCCTCAGATAGAAGCGTTTTCCACGTCGCACCGCTGGCGATGCCAAAGCGATTGTCTTGCACATATTGACTCAAGACCTCGTGCAATCGGGCTTCTCCCCACACTTCTCGCAGCATCCACAGCATGGAAGTCGTGCGCGAGTAGACGAGAGCGCTATAGCTTTCATTGTCTGGGAATGCATGCAGGGTCTGCCACGGACGCAGCTTCTCCTCGGCATAAGAAGAAACGATCGTCCCATACTCCAAACGTCCCAGCACGCGACTCGCACCCAGTTTCGGATACTTGGCCGACAGGAAAGCGAGCGAAGCATATTCTGCAAGACCTTCATCCAGCCACGCCTCTTCGACTTGATTGTTGCCGATCAGCGCGTAAAACCATTGGTGAGCCGTTTCATGCACCGCCGTGATGATCCCGGTATTGCCCTCCTGCATAAAGTGACGACCGTCCAAAAACACGATAGACGGGTACTCCATTCCATTGATGCTTCCTCCAGTCCGGACAACGTCGTATTCCGTATACGGGTATCCCCCAAACTGACTATTGAAGTAACCGAGCGACTCTACGGCTGCTAGTTGGTTGCGCTCTGCCTGTCCCATGAAGTCTTCGTCTCGATACCACGTCCTGACTTCTGTATTACCTACCTTGTTTTCCAGAGAATGATAGGTGGAATCCATCACAACCATGGCAAAATCACGTACGTTCATCGCTTGCAGACGATAAGTCTTTTCTCCTCGTACCGAGCTGTCGACCGTTGCTGCCTTGTCAGTCGCTGTACTCGCCAGCTGATAGGAGGCTGGCAGAGTGACATTTACTTGATAATTTGCGTTCTCACTGAAAAAGGGATCTCCAATTGGCTCGTACGGATCGAGATGCCATCCCGCCTGATCATAGACAGCGAGGATCGGCAACCAATTCCCCAACCAGAGAGCGTGCTCGTCGTAGGACATCCTACCTTCGTTTTGAGGGAGTGTCATTTCAAAATCTAGCTTCAGCATGATTGGCTCTGATGTTTTTGCTTTACCCAGTGGCACTTCTAGTAGGTCTCCAGTCCTTTTCACAGAGACTGGTTTCCCTTGCACCGTGATTCTGTTACTATCATACGTTCCGAGCCCCACATGTTTGCCTAAAAGTTCGTCCCACAGCTTACCTTTATGCTCTTCTGTGAACGTGAGAGGGTAGAGATGCAGGTACGCTCGTGACGCATCCTTTGGCCAAAAGCGGATCTCGACACTCCCAGCTACCCGTTTTTCTGTCGGATCGATCCGGACATCTGCTTTGTACAGTGTAACAGGGGTCGTCGGTTCCTTCTTGTCAAAGGCACCCACTGGGACAGCAGTAGATAGGGATAACAGGGTACAAACCAGCAAAAAGAGCCAATTTCTCATGCGAACTCCCCCTTTTCTCCTATCGTACCGGAACTGGAAATAAAAGACTACTTGTTCGTGATCGCTTCCCGAATTCGCTGCTCAAGTGAATCGTGAGGCACTGTCTGCTCTGTGCCTTCTTTCATATCGCGCAAGACAACGTTCCCGCTCTCCACTTCGTTCTCCCCATAGATCAACACAAACGGGATTTGCTCTTTATTGGCGTAATCGAGTGCTTTTTTCAGCCTGCGTCCTGACAGCTCCAGCTCGGTCTTGATCCCCCAGCCACGTAGCCGATTGGCCAATCCCAGACTGAGCGCTTCTGTTCCTAATGGCACCACCAGCACATCCACAGATCGCTCATCATTCTCGATTGTACGCATCAACAGGGCGGTGAGGATCACATCGAGACCAAACGATATGCCGACGGCCGGATACTCTCTCCCATCCCCCAGAAACTGACCGATGATTTTATCGTATCGTCCGCCACTGCCAATGCTTGAGGTAATGCTTTGATCCTGTAAAAAGATCTCGTAAACCGTTCCCGTGTAAATGCCTAGCCCCCGTGCGAGGAAAGGAGTAAAGCGTACTTCTCCCGTCACGCCTGCCCCTTGTACATAGGCGAAAAACTGTTCGAGCTCCCGTATCCCCTGCTGCACCAACGATGATGAAAAACGTTCCGCAAGACTCGCCAGCGTCGTCTCTCCCTCCTGCAAAAAGGCGACGATAGCCGTGATCAGCGATTCCTCCACATCTCGCTCTCGCAAATCATCCCGCACGCCAGCTACTCCGATCTTTTCCAGTTTATCGAGCGAGAGCATGACATCCCCTGCCCGATCCTCAGGAATCCCCAGCTCCTGCAAAATGCCAGACAGCAGCTTGCGGTTATTTACCTCGATGTAGACGTCCAATCCCAGTCTCTCAAAAGCAGTAAAGGCCATACTGATCAACTCCGCCTCTGCCAACATGGAAGAGGAGCCGACGATGTCGACATCGCACTGGACAAACTCGCGAAATCTCCCCGGTTTGACAGGTCCATCGCGAAATACTTTTCCGATTTCATAGCGCTTGAATGGCAAACGCATTTCCGGGTTCATCCCGACAACCTTTGCCAACGGAACCGTCAGGTCGTAGCGCAGTGCCAGCTCCCGCTCCCCCTGGTCACTCAGTCGATATACTTCTTTCAGAATCTCCGCACCCCCGCCATACTTGGAGGCGAGCAGCTCGAAAACCGATAGCATGGGCGTCTCCAGAGGCTTGCATCCGTATGCTTCAAATACCTCCTCGAGTGTTCGACGTATGCGGTTGCGCACCATCTGTTCTTCTGGCATAAAATCTTTCGTTCCTTTTACATTTTTCAATACGCTGTTCTCCATGGTAAAGCACCCCTTCTTCGTTTGATTTTGAAATACAAAATAGCCATGCGCGGCGACAAGGTGCCCGCATGGCTTTCATTCACCACCGCAGGCACAAAGCACAAGAAGCGCTTGCACCTGCGGAAAAATTTCCGAAGATACAAACGCTCTAGCCGTGGTGATGCTGTTGAAGGAATACGTATTGACCGGTCAAAAGGACCATCCCCCAGAAAAGATTTTTCCTATCATACCGCAGAAGGCTATACCAATGCAAGACAGGTAGTGGCCTCTGGTGTCATTTCCGATCGCCCAACAAAAAACGGCTTCCGCCCAAAAGGCAGGAAGCCGTCAAACAAGTCGATTCTATTCGCGGAGCCAAATGAAGTAGGCCAGGAAGACGAAGAACAACACGTACATAGCCGGATGAACATCGCGTGCTTTCCCTTTCAGCACTTTGACAATCGGATACACGATAAAGCCGGAAGCCAGACCAGTCGCAATGCTGTAGGTCAAAGGCATCATCAGGATCGTCAGGAATGCAGGGAAAGCTTCGTCCATCTCATTCCAAGCGATTTGCGTGATGTGTGATGCCATCAGTACCCCTACCAGAATCAATGCAGGAGCAGTAACTGCCGGTGTGACGATCGCCAGAAGAGGCGAGAAGAACAGCGCTAGGATAAACATGACCCCAGTGACCAGTGCGGTAAATCCGGAACGTCCGCCTGCCGCTACCCCTGCAGTCGACTCAACATAAGCAGTGGTCGTAGAAGTACCCAATACAGCACCTGCCATACCCGCGATCGCATCAGACGAGAACGCGCTGCCCGGACGCGGAAGCTTGCCATCTTTCAACAGTCCAGCTTGGCTAGCAACACCCAGCAATGTTCCTGTAGCGTCAAAGAAGTCAACGAACAAGAAGGTCAGTACCACGATCAGCATCTTGACGCTGAATAGCGCAGAGAAATCGCCAAGGTACTGGAATGCAGCACCAAACGTAGGAGCCAAGCTCGGTGGAGCGGAGACCACTTTATCAGGAAGACCAACCAACCCAAAAATCATCCCAGCTACTGCTGTAACGACCATACCGATAAAGATCGCTGCATTTACTTTACGAGCCATCAGAACAACAGTGACAATCAGACCAAAAACAGCGAGCAATGCATTTTTCGCAGCCAGAATTTCCTCTGGCTTCATGCCTTCATGGTAAAAAGTAAAATGGCCGAGTGCCACAAAAGTCGCTTCATTAGCTACAACGATACCTGCATTCTTCAAACCGATAAAGGCGATAAACAATCCAATACCTGCAGATACTGCGTATTTCAATCCCTTTGGAATCGCGTTAATGATCGCCTCACGAACACCCGTCAGAGACAGGATGAGGAAGATCGTACATGAGAGGAATACCCCTGCCAGTGCTTGTTGCCAAGGAATCTGCATGGTCAACACAACGGTATAAGTAAAGAACGCATTCAATCCCATACCTGGCGCCTGTCCGATTGGCAAACGTCCGATAAACGCCATCAGCAAGGTACCGATTGCTGCTGCCAGCGCTGTTGCCGTAAATACCGCACCAAACTCAGGATAGTTTGCTTTCAGATCAGGTGGCAAATCAGCACCGCTGAGCATGAACGGATTCACTGCCAGAATGTATGCCATTGCCAAAAACGTGGTGATACCCGCGATGGTCTCGCGACGGTAGTTGGTGCCTAGTTTGTCAAACTCAAAATACTTGCGCACCGATATTTCCCCCCAAATTGTCGTTGTTATGGCAATAAAAAAGGCCGTAGCGTATTCCTACGCCTGGCCTTTAAACAAAACATTCCGGGAACAAATTCGATAATAATAACAATTGACGCATCCCGTTGACATTTTGTTCGTAGCCAGGTCGTTAATGGCGACCCCGTAGAAACTCTTGAGCCATATTCTCAAGAATATACGAACCTTCTTATATTACCTGTTCACATTCAGAAGTGTATCAGGTGACATATGGAATGTCAACGAAAATACGAACATTAATTTTTTACCACTGAATAACATCCGGAATTTAGTGATTAGTTACATTTGCTTGCTCAATTTTCGTCTTTTTAAGTGCTCTATTCCCACTCAATCGTTGCTGGTGGCTTGGAGGTCACATCATAGACGATACGGTTGACGTTATCTACTTCGTTTACGATACGCGTAGAAATTTTCTCGAGCACATCCCAAGGAATGCGAGCCCAGTCGGCAGTCATCCCATCGATCGAAGTTACTGCGCGAATTCCTACTGTATAGGAATACGTACGCACGTCACCCATAACCCCTACCGTAGTCATGTTCGGCAGAGCCGTAAAGTATTGCCAAATTTCCCGTTCAAGACCTGCTTTGGCGATTTCTTCACGAAGAATTGCATCAGATTCACGAACGATCTTCAATTTATCCTCGGTAACTTCACCCAAAACGCGAATACCCAATCCAGGACCTGGGAATGGTTGACGCCATACGATTTCATCTGGCAGTCCCAGCTCTGTACCCAGCTTGCGTACTTCGTCTTTAAACAGTGCTTTCAGGGGTTCGATCAGCTGGAATTTCATGTCTTCAGGCAATCCGCCCACATTGTGGTGGGATTTGATGGTTTGAGCTGTTGCCGTTCCGCTCTCCACAATATCCGTATACAACGTACCTTGCGCCAAGAAGTCCATGTCAGTCAGCTTGCTTGCCTCTTCATCAAATACGTAGATAAACTCGTTACCGATGATCTTACGTTTTTTCTCAGGATCGGACACGCCTTTGAGCTTGTTCAGGAAACGCTCGCGAGCATCGATTTTGATGACTTTCATGTGGAACTGGTTGCCAAACGTCTCCATGACGCTCTCTGCTTCGCCCAGACGCAAGAGACCGTGATCGACGAACATGCAAGTCAGCTGATCGCCGATTGCCTTGTGAATCAACGCAGCAACAACAGAGGAATCCACCCCGCCGCTCAACGCGCACAGTACTTGTTTGTTCCCTACTGTTTCACGGATATGTTTGACTTCGTCTTCGATAAAGGTTGTCATGCTCCAGTTTGCTTCGCATTCGCAAATATTGAACAGGAAGTTTGCGATAAACTCCGTACCTTTTACCGTATGGCGAACTTCTGGATGAAATTGTACACCGTACAGATTGCGATCAGGATTGCTGATTGCCGCTACGGGACAGCTGTCGCTCACTGCGTCTACGCGGAATCCAGTAGGGAGCTCGACTACTTTATCGGAGTGGCTCATCCACACGATTTCGTTTGCATCCCATTTTTCATACAGGTTGTGCGCTTCTTGCAGACGCAATTCTGCTTTACCGTACTCGCGTTTGCCTGCGCGCTCTACTTTCCCGTCCAGCATGTGGCTCATGAGCTGCATTCCGTAGCAAATACCCAAGACTGGCAAGCCCAGTTCAAAGATAGCCGGATCTACTTTTGGTGCTCCTTCTTCATATACGCTTGCAGGTCCACCGGAGAAAATAATCCCCTTAGGATTCAGCGCCTTGATTTTTTCCACGGACGTATTGTAAGGCAGCAGTTCGCTGTAAACGCCCAGATCGCGAACACGACGCGCGATCAGTTGATTGTACTGGCCTCCGAAATCAAGTACGACAACCATTTCCAATGACTTGTCCATCATATCCCCCTTCTCCTGCAAAGCACAGGACTCGCAAGTACCGGCGCCCTTGGCAACCGGCGTAAAATATCCGCTTCTCTCGGATGAGTGGCACGCAATTGTCGCATATTTGCAAAAAAACCGGGACTGTTACCTCCGAAAATTGATACGGAGGCAGCGTCCCAGCTTGTGTACACATGTGCGGTTGCATGTACAGAAATCCGAAGTGCTCACCTCGTAGTCGCCCAATTTACGGTTGAGCGGTAGAAACTTTCAGGCCATATTCCTGATCATTATACGAGACTCATTGATCGTCATTCTAGCAGATGACACGCCTTTGTTCAAGGCTTCAGTTGACGGATCAATCGCTCAATCAATTGCTCTGCCACTGTGCGCGCCTTTTGCTCCATATCCTTATAACCGTAAATCACGCGCTCATACAACTCTGTTAGATAGCGCAAATCCTGTCGCTTGTCTCCCGGTATAGAGATTCTCCCCACATATTCCCGCAAGGTCTCACCCTTTTGGCGGCGCGAATAGACACTCTCCATCATGCGCATCAGCAGGTTGTAGCGCACGTTGTACTCCGTGCTACGCTCGTTTTTCATCTGCCTGCGCAGCCACCATACATTGAGGTCTTGCCTGCGCTTCCACGCCATGAATCCACCGACAGCAAGTAGCGCAACGATTCCTGCATTTACCTGCCATGGGATCGAGAAGCCTCTGCCTGAAGCAGTGCCTCCTTCTTCCAGATCATCGAGGCGTCCATCTCCACGATCTGGTGTGGTCACATTCCCCAAATCCGGCAATGGAATGGGAACCTGTGGTTGAGAAGTCTGCAGGTCATACTTGAAACGGACAGGAGACATAAACGTGCTGGTCGCTTCAAAAGGTACCCATCCATGGTTCGGGAAGTACACCTCTACCCAAGAATGAGCGTCCTTGTTCCGAACTTCCATGATTTGATTCCCTTGATCGTCCTGCCCGACTCGCTCGCCCGGAGCAAATCCTTTTACCCATCGTGTCGGGATGTCGATCGAACGAAGCATTACAGCCATTGCGGTAGAAAAATGGTCGCAATAACCACGGTAGCTATCAAACAGGAAGTGGTCCACGAAGTCCTGACCGTCTTGCGGGACAGGAACATCTTTCGTTTCATACTTATATTTTCCACTGGAGCGCAAGTAATTCTCGATCGCTCGCACTTTTTCATAAGGTGTCTTTGCATTCTTTGTCACCGATTCCGCCAGTTCCTTGACTCTGGGTGGAAGGCTGGCTGGCAGTTGTAAATACCGATCCGTGATCTCTTTCGGGTACCTAGTCCCCGCTTCGGTCACTGCCTTTTCACTGACAATCGGCGCTTCTGCTTCTATCTGATACTGATTCAGCTTCAGCAGTAATGTATTGGGTCCTGTTACTGGCTGCTTCCCATTATTCGTCGTCTGCAGCAATTTGATCTGGCCTGCCCGCACTTCCAGCTGCTGATTCATCTTGTCATATACGACAGTAGCATTGGGCGGCCGGTAATTACTCACCTTGTTCAACTGGCCCGGATAAAAGATGGTGGCAAACTGCTGGGGACCTTTGAATTCCAAGGAAGCGTTGACCTTCTTCGTCTCAAAGCTCGTAAACAGTTCATCTTTCCATTCGTATTTTTCTGGATCAAGGATGGATTCATACTCACGGATCCCTTTTTCCCAGCCGACTCCGGTGTAGAGATCCTTGGCATCCCCGCGCCAATAGCTCTCTTCATTGGTAATCCCTCTAAACACGAGTGTATCGTCTTGCATAAAAGGACCGCCGAGTCGTTCGTCGTTGTTGTCGTAGCCTACCTTCTTCATGGCCCCAACTGGAGCTCCCTGATTTTGCCCCGTAAAAAACGCGATTGGATCCGGCCAGCTCGCATCCTTTTTCGGGGCGCTATAGGCTATGCCGACACTCACGGCAATAATCAAAACCGGCGCAATCAGCGTACGTAATGCGATCCAGCTCCGATTTCCAGCCAGCGTAGCGTGCTTCGTCATGGTCGTCATATGACTGACCGCGAGCAGCAAGAAGCCGTAGATCAAGGTGCGGATGATCCCGCCATCCCCTTCGTAAGGCAAAAACGTATCGAGCACGGCCAGATACAGCTCAGTCAATACGACAAACCAGAGGCCCTGACGCTGCTCGAGCACCAAATAGGTGATCATTGACAGCAAGACCATGAGTAACAGGTCAAAAAAGGCATTCCGTGATACGGGCGACATTGAGCCCCAATCCTGATGAAAGGCAAGCGGAATGTCCCGCAAGATCTGTGCAGATAGCTCCTTCAACCACTCCGTTCCAAACAGTGGGTAATCAAACAGAGTCGTGTGCAGGAGAACTAGGATGACGAGCAGCTTGACGGGTAATGTCAGCCACCGATACGGCACCAGCTGGTCAATAATCAGGACACTTGCGGCAATCACGAGAAATGGCCAGAGAATCCCAGTATCCGTCAGCTCCTGCAGAGGAATCAGCCACTCTCGTAACATCAGGAAAAGCAATAGGGCAGAGACCCACTCCAGCAGATTGGGACGTTTCCATACACGCATGAGTCTACGCACCCCCTATCCGTTTCCACTCGTCGTTATCGATGTGAATCGCTGTACATGACACCTTGCTGGCAGTCAATAACTGCAATGCTTTACGCTGCTCCGGAGAAAGCGATGTCTCAGCATGTATAAGGAACAGCTGGATTCGTCTCCCTTTTTGGGAAAGGGCAAGCAAGCGTACCAGCAGCTCTTTCTCCACGCAGGGTGTCACCATGATCAACGTCACGCCCTGAGGCTGCTCTAATGCTTCCCGACCTACGACACGCGAGAAGGAGTCCTCCCCCTTTGGCATGACACGAGCTAGTTGGTCAAAGACATGTAGAAAATGCGTGTGTGAAATGGCAGGTGGGATAGAGATTCGTTCGTTTTGTTTGTACACCAGTCCGTAATGGTACAAATTGCGGTTGGCATAAGCAATCAGGCTCGCAGTCAACTTTACGGCCGTTTCAAATAAGTTCTCAGGCAGCTTCTGATAGCTCGCCTTTTCAACATCCAGGAAAAATACCGCCTGATTCATCGCCTGATGCTCAAATTCCTTTGTTTTCAGACCTGTCCCTCTCGCAGACGCTCGCCAATGAATCTGGCTGAGACGATCACCGCGATGGTATTCCCTCACTCCTCGAACAGCCGCTACATCATCAGATCGTCGATGGGACACATGCACATTTCCGCTAAAGCTTCCATCGCCCAATGCCCAGTGCTCGATCGTCTGATAGGTAGGATAGACGAGAAGCTCATGTGACAACGTAAACACTTTTCGCCTTTCGATAAAGCCAAAGAAGTCTCCACCGATCACGACGCAGTCACCCAATCGATAGTAGCCGCGTGGTAGATTGGGTATGACGTAGCGAAACTCAACTTCCCGTTTAAACCACGGGAAAACAAGCTGTCGATGCGGCTCATACACGCCTGCCAATCGATCCGGCAACGGCTCCAAAACCATGTTCCAGCCGAAAGGAAACCAGAAACGCCGACGCAACCGTATCGTTACGATCACGTCATCGCCATCCTGCAGACGATTGCGGTCAATTTCCCGCACCACTTCCAGGCTCGAGAACAGTAGGAAGTACGTGAGCAATTCATACGCCAAAAAGACTAGGCTACTATAAAACAAAAACCAGCTCGCAAACCCGCCCTGAAATTTAGCAAAAACATACGTGAGCAAGACCAGTCCGATTACTTTGACTTTGCCCCATCTTTGTTGTCTCATCCGCAGTCACCGCCTCAGCTGACCGGCACGCGAGTTTCAGACAAAATCACTGTCAGAACCCGATCAACGGTCGCTCCTTCCAGACGTGCTTCTGGCTTCACGATCATCCGGTGAGCAAAGGTGACTGGGACCAGTTCTTTCACGTCGTCTGGAATGACATAATCCCGTCCACGGACGAAAGCCAATGCCTGCACAGCTCGATAGAGAGCGAGAGCTCCCCGAGGACTCACTCCAAGGTAAATGTGATGATGGTCACGGGTCCGGTGGCATAGACGCACAATGTACTCCCTGATCCCATCGGACACTTTCACCGCTGAGACTTGTTGCTGGAGTTGTCTCAATTCTTCTGCAGTCATGACAGGCTCCAATTGCTCCATAGGATTCGCATCTGAAAAACGAGTCAGCATGCGCATCTCTTCTTCCACGCTCGGATATCCCAAACTCAATTGCATGAGAAAGCGGTCCAGCTGTGCCTCTGGCAACGGGAATGTCCCTTCATACTCCAACGGGTTTTGCGTCGCCATGACAAAGAACGGATCCTCTAATCGATAAGTCACGCCATCTACGGTCACCGAACGCTCTTCCATCGCCTCCAGCAGGGCCGATTGTGTCTTTGGTGAGGTCCGGTTGATTTCATCCGCCAAAATGACGTTTGCAAACAATGGCCCCTGGCGGAATTCGAATTCGAGACTCTTTTGATTGAAAATCGCTACCCCGGTAACATCCGTCGGCAACAGGTCAGGCGTAAATTGGATTCGTTTAAAGACTCCGCCAATCGATTTGGCCAATGCACGTACAAGCATGGTCTTACCCACACCAGGTACATCCTCCAAGAGTACGTGTCCATTCGCCAAAACGGCAGACACCATCAATTCGATCACAGAACGCTTTCCAATTAAAACTTTTTGTATATTGTTAATTAGATTCGTTACAGCAGGATGCGTATTTTCCACCTTTATTGGGTTCATGTTGATACAACTCCTGTTTCTTTGGATTCTTCAGTCAGGTTTGTAACAGCCACTCCTACGCGGTTTACCCCCTGTATCACATAAATAGAGAGCATCCTAATCCTAAAGTAATGGATGCGTTTGGGAGATACAAGGAAAAAATACTTAAAATTTGTAAAATTGTTCGCTCATGATACAAAAAAGAGTAGGAGAATGTCCTACTCTTCGATTTCATATGAAAGAAATGGCGTGCCCTGAGAGATTCGAACTCCCGACCTTTTGATTCGTAGTCAAACGCTCTATCCAGCTGAGCTAAGGGCACAAAATATGGAGCGGACGAAGGGTCTCGAACCCTCGACCTTCGCCTTGGCAAGGCGACGCTCTACCAATTGAGCTACGTCCGCATGATCATGATAAAAGGTTTGCTCTGGCTGCAAACCTTTTCTGTTAAGATATGGTGCGGGTGAAGGGACTTGAACCCCCACGGTTGCCCGCCAGAACCTAAATCTGGTGCGTCTGCCATTCCGCCACACCCGCATTGTACAAAAAACAGAAAAGGCTACGGTATTACTACCGTGCTGCATACAGCTTATTTCATTAAGTAAAAACTGGTGAGCCATGAAGGACTCGAACCTTCGACCCTCTGATTAAAAGTCAGATGCTCTACCAACTGAGCTAATGGCTCCCAATGGCTGGGGTACTAGGATTTGAACCTAGGAATGACGGAGTCAAAGTCCGTTGCCTTACCGCTTGGCTATACCCCAATAATGGGTGGTGCCGGCAATAGGACTTGAACCCACAACCCCCTGATTACAAGTCAGGTGCTCTACCAATTGAGCTATACCGGCACATTATAAAAGTGGTGGCTCGGGACGGAATCGAACCGCCGACACGAGGATTTTCAGTCCTCTGCTCTACCGACTGAGCTACCGAGCCTCACGATAATTTTTTTCCACCATCATCTAGATAGAAAATGGCGGAGCTGACGGGACTCGAACCCGCGACCTCCGGTGTGACAGACCGGCGTGAACTCCAACTTCACCACAGCTCCATATTTGGTTGCACCCTACGGGTACTCCATTCCTTCTCAACTCGATGTATCACGAGGAAGTACAAGGAAGAAATTTGGTTGCGGGAGCAGGATTTGAACCTGCGACCTTCGGGTTATGAGCCCGACGAGCTACCGAGCTGCTCCATCCCGCGACAGGGACCTATTCGGTCAATTAATAGAAGTGGTGGAGGCTGACGGGATCGAACCGCCGACCCTCTGCTTGTAAGGCAGATGCTCTCCCAGCTGAGCTAAGCCTCCGTAATTATGGTGACCCGTAGGGGATTCGAACCCCTGTATGACAGCGTGAAAGGCTGCTGTGTTAAACCGCTTCACCAACGGGCCAGGTAAGGTAATACTATTATGGTGCGGTCGGCGAGACTCGAACTCGCACGGGTCGCCCCGCCACCCCCTCAAGATGGTGTGTCTGCCAATTCCACCACGACCGCAACTCAGGATGGTAGCGGCGGAGGGAATCGAACCCCCGACCTTTCGGGTATGAACCGAACGCTCTAACCAGCTGAGCTACACCGCCAAATTGATATGCTATTAAAAAATATATGGCGGAGAGTGAGGGATTCGAACCCTCGCTACGCTTGCGCATACTAACGGTTTAGCAAACCGTCCCCTTCGGCCTCTTGGGTAACTCTCCATATATGGCTCCTCGGGACGGACTCGAACCGCCGACCGATCGGTTAACAGCCGATTGCTCTACCAACTGAGCTACCGAGGAACGTTTGAAGGTCGTACCTTCAAAACTGGATCTGCATGATTGCTAAGAGTGTGGATAAGTCCTCGACCGATTAGTATTCGTCAGCTCCACGTGTTGCCACGCTTCCAC
>NZ_LJJB01000014.1 GCF_001420695.1 Brevibacillus choshinensis
AGAAGGCAGCAAACCCCATTGCAATCACAATAGATGAGGCAACAGTCGAATAAATGGTGAGGATTTTGTAAGTTCCTTCAGATTCCAGCTTGACCCCCTCTATTTTCTGTCTTTCTAATTTTGACTCCTCTTGATATTTCCTTCTGTTGTAGGTCCCGTTCCGAATTGTCTCCATGCATTGGTCATCACATTTGTGATATAGCTCGAAACATCCTTTCCCATCTTCCACCGCATTGGAACCCAACGCCCTCTTTACTTTATTATATAGATTGTTTACATTTGCGTCATGCTCATCGAGTGTTTTCTGGTTTTCAAGCAGGACTAGTAATTCTGCATTATATGCCCATATATCTTGGATTTGATCATCAATCTTATTATTGATCATGTTAAGTCTAGTTTCTACCTCACTGAATTCATGATCAATGATTTCATACTGCTTGTTCATTTTGTCGACTATATTATTCACTTTGGATGTTATTTTATCAATTGCCTTTTGGGTTGAGTCTCTATCTGCTGCCATACCAACCCCTTGGTCATTTGAATGCTGGAACCCATACCAACCAGCAACTAGTCCTGACCAACCTCCCTCTATAAACCCTGCTATGGCCCCGAATAGCCCTCTACTAGATCTAGAAGGCACATTCCTCAGACCAACTGCAAGTTTGAGACTCTTTATGCCAATGTATTTTGAACAGTTTCCAAATGCATACTTACTTACATTTTGGAATGGCAGTGTTGTGTTTAAGCCACCTTTCTCTGTCTGACATTGCACTGTGCAGCTACCTCTTTTTAAATCAGTCTTCAGAATTCTTCCATGGCTCTCTCCTGAAAGAATGTGTCCATACCATGGAGCTATTAGATTCCCATCAGATTTTATTCGCAGTGTTTGTCCCGGTTTCAATACAGACCAATAATAATGAATTCTTCCCATCAAACCGTTGACAAGAGGCCTTGGTCCTATCAATGGTTTGAAGATCCTATTTATTTCTTCTGTTGCCACACTCGTTGTTGTGTCGGTTCTCGTGTACAGATCTCTCTGCGTAGTATCGGTGGGTGGGTGATTTATGCCCCACATGAAAAGAATGTTCTTCCCTTGATTATTTGTGTATTGAGCGTCTTGGATAGGGTAATCGCCGTTCTTTCGAGTCAACCATCTCATGCTTCTGTAGAATGAACCTGAGCATGCTGTGCTTGTCCCATCGTAAGACACATTCCAGATTGTGTCTGGGAAAATCTGGATTCTTTGGTAAGACCTAGCAGAACTAAAAAGTGACCTTAGCTCTTCTAGATTTTCTACATTCCCGGGGTAACACAATCCGTTAACAGCTGATGGTCTCTCGACGATATAGGACCATTCTCTTCCTTCCAGCGATAGATCACAAGAAGGATTGCCATAGATTAGCCCTTCAATGGTGCAGGTGTCCAAAATAAGAGGTTGTCCCAAGCTTGTTGCACACAGCATCCCATTATGCTCTGTGTGGAGCAGTTCTTTGGCATGTGTCACAGGGACATTGTTTTCTGTTAGTGTGTCCACAGTTTCTGTGGAGTTTGTTGATTGATAGCCGATGCAGATTTTATCTGCATTGCTTGCTG